>DLKD01000124.1 GCA_002477755.1 Gordonia sp. UBA7599 | reverse complement strand
AACGTCGGGAAGCGGAACTTCTGCCTGTACGCGTAGCCGAACAGCTCGCGGATGAACTCGCGGTTGTAGCGCTCGAGCACCTCGGGCTCGTAGTAGTTCTCCTCGACCAGGTAGTCCAGCTTCTCGTCGAGGTCGTGGAAGAACACCGTGTTCTGGTTGACGTGCTGCAGGAAGTACTGGTTGGCCGCCTCGCGATCCTTCTCGAACTGGATCTTCCCGTCGGCGTCGTACAGGTTGAGCATCGCGTTGAGCGCATGGAAGTCCAGCTCCCCCGGCTCGTGCCCGGCCGGGCTCGGGTGGAGGCCGGACTGGCTGGCCGACGCGGTCTCAGAGGTGGTGGTGGGCGACGACACGATAGACACTCCTGGTGCGGAACTGGATCGGGATTGGTGGTGCGGGGCGGCTAGTTCGCAACCGACAGGGCGTCAGAGGCGAAGAACTCGGCGAGCCCCGTGCGGACGCACTCGACGTCCTCGGCGGTACCCATGAGTTCGAATCGGTAGAGATAGGGGACTTTGCACTTGCCGGCGATGATGTCGCCGGCCATGCAGTACTCGGCCCCGAAGTTCGTGTTACCCGCGGCGATCACGCCCCGGATCAACGAGCGGTTGTGTGGATCGTTGAGAAAACGGATGACCTGCTTGGGGACATATCCCCCGCCCGCGGTCGTCGTCGCGCTGCGGCCCCCGCCGTAGGTCGGGGTGATCAGCACATACGGCTCGTCGACGGTGAGCGCCTCGTCGCGGTCGTGGACCGGGATCCGCCGCGCCGACACGCCCAGCTTCTCGACGAATCGGTGCGTGTTCTCCGACACCGACGAGAAGTAGACGACCGACAGCGACATCATGGCGCCTGTCGGACTAGGCCGTGGCCGTGGAGACCGCTAGAGCCTTGATGCGGTCCGGACGGAATCCCGACCAGTGCTCGTCCCCCGCCACGACGACCGGCGCCTGCAGGTAACCGAGCGCCATGACGTAGTCACGAGCGTCGGAGTCCTGCGAGATGTCGATGACCTCGTAGGCCACACCGGCCTTGTCGAGCGCCTTGTAGGTGGCGTTGCACTGCACACATGCGGGCTTGGTGTAGACCGTGATTGCCATTGGCTGCTCCGAATTCCATCGATGTGGTTTGGGTAACCCGAACACTACACCTTGTGTCTGACATTGCCAGTGAACACTAGAAGTTGTGAATTACATTCATGAAACTCGCTGGTCGCAGGCTTTTACGATCTCAAATCTTCGGCGTGTCTCGGCGTGTTCGGCGTGTCGTGCCGCAGGCCGTCCAGACGGCCGATTCAAACGCCGCTTCAGACGCCCACCGAGGCGTCGACAGCGTCCACGAGGACCTCGATTGCCCCTGTGACCTGCGACACAATCGCCTCGTCAACCTCGCCGAGGGCTCCGACCTCGCTCGCGCGCAGGCCGACACGGACTTCTTCGACGACGCGCCCGCCGGCGATCCCGATGGCCTTGACGGCATCGACGCGCATGCGCTCGCCCCCACCACGCGCCGACGACGCACTCATGATTCCCACCGGCTTGTCGACCAGAGCGCCCCTGCCGTACGGGCGCGACAACCAGTCGATCGCGTTCTTCAGGACGGCGGGCAGCGAGCCGTTGTACTCCGGAGCCACCACGAGGACCGCGTCGGCCGATGCCACCGCGGCCCGCACCGTCGCCACCCCCTCATCGAGCACCGACCCGGCACCGTCGGGGGTGTCTGGATCGATGTCCTCGTTGTAGAAGGGCAGGTCGCCCAGACCCTCGACGATCGAGACCACGGAGTCGGGCCCCGCGCTGTCGACGGCGATCTGGGCGAGGCGGCGATTCACGGACTGGTTTCGCAGGCTGCCGAGCAGCACGGCGACGGTGTGGGGTGCAGGCATGACTGGTGTAACGCGCTTCGGCCGCGAAATCTGCCCGAGACGAGGAGTTAGGCTCATCACGTGGACAGCGGCGACGATGCGCTCCCGCTGGTGGGTGAAGACCTGCTGGCCGGGCCGGACGAGCGCGCCGACGCCGCCCAGAACCGGGTGAAACTCCTCGACGCCGCGGCACGACTGGTCGCCGAGCAGGGCGCCGCCACGGTCACCATGGACGAGGTGGCGCGGGCCGCGGGCGTCGGCAAGGGCACACTCTTCCGCCGATTCGGAAGTCGCACCGGATTGATGCGGGCCCTTATCGACCATGACGAGCGCAATCTGCAGCGGGGGTACCTGTTCGGCCCCCCACCGCTGGGCCCCGGTGCTCCGCCGCTGCAGCGCCTCCTCGCCTACGGCCGCGCCCGACTCGAACACACCCTCGCCCACCGCGAAATCCTCGCCGAGGCCATCGCCAGCACCGGCACGCAGCGGTACACGATGCCGGTGGTGATGGCCTCGACCACACATGTGCGGATGCTGCTGACGCAGATGGGGGTCGCCCGTCCCGAGGTCGCCGCCCTGGCCGTCGAGGCCCCGTTGCAGGCTGACGCCGTGCTGTTCCTCACCGAGGCCGAGGGCCTCACGCACGACGAGATCGTGCAGCAGTGGGAGCAACTGGTCCTCTCACTCGCCGACTGAGCATCACTCCTTCACGATTTCGATAATCCTGCGTCAGTCGATGCTGGGTTGACGAAACGGTGCTGGGTCAACCCTCGAAGCGCGAGTGCGCCACGAGCGCCGCGGCGCGCGACAGATCGGGCCCGGCCGGTAGCAGGGCCAGGATCGGCCACGGCGCAGAAGCCGGCTCGCCCAACCCGAGCACCCCGGCAGTCTCGTCGTCGGCCACCGCGTACCGCACGCCGGTGTCGCCGACGAGGAACCGGCCGTGCCGGCGGGGGCTGCGCGGGTCCATGCCGCTCACCCGCACGTCGTGGGTGGTTCCCGGTGCGACGCGGATCTCGTCGGCGCGCGGCCCAGAACCGTCGGCGCCGACCGGCACAACCGGCGTCGGCCCGGGGATCGCGTGTCCGGTCAGCAGCGCGGTCACCGCGGCCGGCGCACCGGGGGGTCGGTACCAGCGCTGACAGATGACGGGCGCGTCGGCGACGCTCACCAACCGCGGCACCGCAACAGGGAAGTGCGCGGTCGCAGGCAGGTCCACGACCCGGGACTGCGCGGCGCGGGCCGGCGACACCGTGGGCACCCGTTCCGACGACGAGTCGCCGGCCAGGCGCAGCATCTGGGCGGCCACGGCGGTGACGGGCGCAATGCCGTCGGCCAGGGCGACGAAGTGTTCGGCACCCCCGTCGAGGGACGGCACCGCGAAGACAGTGCCGATGGGCATCCCCAGCGCACCGGCCCCGCCGGCACCGGCGATCTCGGGCACGGCCAGGGGTGCCACCTCCTCGATGGCATTGGCCAACCCCGGCGACAGCCGTCTCGCCACCGCGCCGTGCAGGCCCAGCGCTCGGCGCACGGGCTCGGCGTCGGCGTCGAATGGGGCGCGCACCGTCCGCGCCGCACTCCCCTGCCCGAGCCGGTAGACGAGGTAGGCCTGTTCGTCGACGACGACGAACAACCCGGCGTCGGCACCTGCGGCCAGACCGGCCGACTCCGAACCGTCGCCGATGACGACGACCGTGCGCGACGGGGCATCGCCGTCGGCGTTGACCGCGTCGCACACCGTCCAGGCCGGGGCCGCACCGGACCCGAGCGCGTTGGGCGCGCCGACGATTCCCAGCGTCGGCCCACGCGGCAGATCGCGCAGCGCCCCCGCCGCCACCGTCTTCGGCTCGGCCGCCGACCCGGCGACCAGGCGTGCCGAGGCGAGGTTGAGCACGGGGTGCGCGGTGCCCTCGACGACGACGTAGAGCCCGCCGTCGGAACGGTTGAGCACGATCGGCGCATCGGCGACCGATCCGACCGGCCGGATCAGCCCGTACACCCCGCACCCCGCGGCAACGAGGATCGCTATGACGAGGCCGATCGTGACCGACTGGCGCTGCGCGCGCATCGGATCGTGCAGCATCCGGGCATCGCGACGCACGAGAGTGTGCTCGGCGCGTTGCAACAGGAAGCGGTATCCGCTCACCTGGGCGCGCGTCGTCAACTGTCTGACCATGGTGTTCCCCCGAACCCCGACCGTGCCGGCTCGGTGCGATCCCCCCGGATCGACCTGGTTTCCCGCCGGCGCCGACGCCACTCTTGCACGCTCGGCGCCGGCCCGGGGTGCTATTGCGGCGATCGGGCGACCGCGACGGTCGTCAGCGGGACGCCGCGTCGAGCATCATCGGGTCCGGGGCCGGCAGTACACCCATCTGCACCATCGCCCCCACCTCGTCGCGCACACCCCAATGTTCGGCGAGCCGGTCCCCCTCGGTCCGGTAGATGTGGATCGTCGACATCTCGTAGGCGCGCCCGGCAGCCGCGGGACCGTGGAGCTGCGGAACCCCCACCCCTCGGGCGATCGCCCGGAACACGATGCGGTCGTCGGTCTCGATGATGTCGATGACCTCGTACTGCACCGAGAGGACACCAGTCACCCAGGTCAGGATCTGCCGGTATCCGTCGGGACCGGGTGGCACCGGGAGCGGTGACCCGTGGTCGACGAATTCCTCGGTGACACATGTGTCGAGGCAGGACAGGTCCCCGGAATTGATGGCGTCGAAGACTGCGCGTGCTGCGGGCAATGCGGGGTTGTTCATGGCATCCTCACTTGATTGGTAGTTTCAGTGGATTAATATTCCACTGGAATCTGATTCTAAGCAATTTGACGGAGGGGCGCAATGGCGAAACGACGGTCCTACGACAGTCCTGCGCGACGCGAGGCCGCCCGGGCGACGCGCGCAAGCATCATCGCCGCGGCCCGGGAGATCCTGCTTGCCGGCGGCTACGACGGGATGACCGTCGCGCGGCTCGCCGACACCGCCGGCGTCAGCCCCCAAACGGTCTACAACTCGATCGGCGGCAAGGCCCAGGTAGTCAAGGCGGTCTACGACGTCATGCTCGCCGGCGACGACGACCCGACGCCGATGAGCCAGCGCCCGGCGTTCCTCGCCCTGAGCACCAGCAGTGACCCGGAGGCCTTCTTCCGCGCCTACGCGCACCTATCGCGGCTGATCTTCGAGCGCGTCGGCCCCCTGCTCGGTGTCCTCCTGCAGGGCGGCTCCGGCGGCGACGCCGACCTGCGCGCCCTCGTCACCACGATCGAAGGCGAGCGGCGCACCGGTAACGGGCACGCTCTCGACCGCCTCGAGGAGAGCCACGGCATCCCCGACCTCCCGGGCGGGCGCGCCCGCCTGCACGACATCGTGTGGACGCTCACCGCACCCGAGGTGGCCGACCGGCTCATTCGGCAATGTGGCTGGTCACCCGACGATTACGAGACCTGGCTCGGCGACCAACTCGCCGCGGTCGTGCGTCCCGCGAAGTAGAACCCCGTACGCGGCACGAGAAACCACGACGATTCCTCTGCCCCTGCGCTAGCCTCGCACGTGCGCCATAGCCGGGGGGGCTTCGCGGCGCTCGTCACGAATCGGGGGAATCGTGCTCTTCACTTCTGTTGTCACTTCTGTTGCCAACCGCGCCGACACGGTCGACGATTTCACGCTGCGGGTGCCAATCGCCGTCGACGTCCCGGCAGGTGCCGACCCCAACCTGGACGGAAACACCCCGGTCGGCGTGCGCGCCGACGGTGGCACACTGCTCACCGCGGTCGCGGTCGAGCCGGGCACCCCCGTCGTGCGCCACCACACCACAACCGAGTCCGCGGCACTGCTCGGCCGCGACACGCACTTGGACCTCGCACTGTTGGCGCACTTCCGCGCCTCCTGCCGGGTGCCGGTGACGCTGGACCTGGTGGTGATCGAACACCGCTACTGCGGTGCGGGCACCGTCGCGGCCGCCTACCGCGAAACCCTCGGCCCGCTGCCCTTCGCCGCGGCGCGTCGGGTCGCCGTCGTGGCGCGCCTTTCGGCGACGAGGATCGCGCCGACCGGCCCCCACGCGACGGCGACTGCCTTGCGCACCGCCGCCACCCTCACCCGACGGCTATCCGCCCTCTTGAGCGCCCGGGGGATGCGCGCCACCCCGTTGTCGGCGGCCGATCTGCATGAACTCACCGACCATCTGTTGGGCCCACGCCTCGCGCCCCTGTCGAGCGACGGTGAGACGATCCTGCAAATGACTCCCACCGAGGCAACGGCGGGCATCGCGACGTGGCGGACGTTCGCATTGGGTCCCGACGCGACTCCCTCCGCAATGCGCACCCTCTCCGCCGATCACCCGGTCTCGACGACGACGCTCCTGCGCCTGTCGGGGCCTCCTGAGGCGCCCGTCCTGCACGGGCTGGTAGGGACGACCGAGGTGCCCGGCTCCGGTCGGCTGCTGCGCTCGACACCGTCGTGCCTCGACCCCCTCGACGGGCGTCAGGGCCCCGCCCTGGTGCACCGGATTCCTGTCCCCCGCCTGCCCCGCATGCGCCTGCCACGCCTGGTCGCCGACCCTGCGGCCCTGCGCCGCTGGCGGTTCCGAGTCGGCGACGACGGTCCGCTGATCGGTGCCGACCCCCGCGGTCGCGCCGTGACCGTGCCGCTGTTCTCCTCGTCGGCACACTCGTGTGGACTGACCGGCAACGCCGAGGTGGTCGCACTGCTCGTCCTGCGGTGTATCGGCGCCGGCGCGTCCATCGGCGTGCACTCCCCGGACCCGCGACGTTGGGCACCGCTGTGCCGACTCGTCGACGACCCCGGGGTCCTGGCTCTGCACCCCGACCACGGTGGCGGCTCGACCGGTCTCGCGGTCGTCGACCTCGTCGACGAGACGACCGCCGACGACTCCGTCCTGCGGGTCCGATTACAGCGCCGCACGACGGCCCGCACGTGGGCGCACATCGAGGCATCGGCCGCCGACGGATCGCGGATCGATGTCTCCTTCGGAGGGGAACCGATGACGTTGACCGGGGTCGCCGCCCCTGCCGAACTGGCCCTGGTCGACGCCCTGGAGAGCATCGTCTAGTTCGGCCCGCGTGCGCTAGATCGGGACGCGCGCCCGGTAGAACACCGCCTGCGACGAGGCGGCAGCGACGATGACGTCGGGATCGGCGTCGGCGAGCCACACAGCCTGTCCCGACTTCGCGGTTACTGATTCGCCGCCACCCCGAGCCTCGATGCGCCCCGAGGTCACCGCCAGTATCTGCGGACCGGGCATGTCGAAGGAGATGGTCGACGGGTGGCGCAGACCGGTGCCGTCGAGTTCGACCCGCGAGAGTCGGAACTCCGGCGCCGGAGTCGTGTAGATCCGCTCGGCGCCCAGTACCGACACCTTCGGGGACAGGTCGGCAGGGTGCACCGGGGCGAAATCGAGGACGCGCAAGAGCTCGGGCACGTCGATGTGCTTGGGGGTCAGCCCGCCGCGCAGCACATTGTCCGAGTTGGCCATGATCTCGATCGCCGTGCCGCGCAGGTAGGCGTGCAGGTTGCCCGCCGCAAGGTAGAGCGCCTCTCCGGGTTCCAGGTGGATGCGGTTGAGCAGCAGCGACGCGAGGACCCCAGGGTCGCGCGGATACGCCTCGCCCAACTCGAGCAGTGTGCGCAGCTCGTCGTCGAACGCGGTCCCACCCGCAGCCAGCACCCCGACGGCGGCATCGATGACCGCGGGCACCAGGTCGGCGAGCACCGACTCGGGCAGCGTGATCCACGTCGTGAACAAGGCCCGCAGCCCGTCGCTGTCGGGCTGACCGGCGATCATGCCCAGGTAGGGGTCGAGGGCCGGCAGCGCGAGTTCGCGCAACAGGTCGACCGTGTGCGCCGGGTCGCGGAAGCCGGCGAGTGCGTCGAACGGTGTCACCGCGAGCACCACCTCCGGCTTGTGCCACGGGTCGCGGTAGTTGCGCTCCGGCGCGTCGAGGCGGATTCCCGCAGCGTTCTCCCGGGCGAACCCTTCGGCGGCCTGCGCCGAGCTCGGATGTGCCTGCAGTGACAGCGGCTCCTCGGCCGCGAGCACCTTCAGCAGGTACGGCAGCCGCACCCCGAACTCATCGACTACGGGCGATCCGAGGGCGGCGATCGGATCGTTCTCGATCAGCGTCAGCAGTCCCTCCTCGGGGCGTCCGTCGGCATCGAGGCACTGCGCCTGACCTGCCGGGTGCGCGCCGAACCACAATTCGGCCTCCGGATGCGCGGACGGCGTCGGCAGGCCGCGGATCGTCGCGATCGCGGTGCGCGACCCCCACGCGTAAGGACGGACCAGACCCTCGAGGACGCGCACGGCTACCCCGCTCCCAGTAGATCGGCGTACACCGCGGCCATCTCGAGTCGCGCGGCCAGGACCAGTTGGGACACCAGCGCGTCGGGGCCCTCGTCACCCGACGGCGGCGCGCCCGGGTCCGCAGATGCGTCCGGACTATCGGGGGCGGACCCGACGAGGGTTTCCGCGTCAGGCAGCGCGGCCACCCGCCTACGCGCCAACCACTGCTGCCCGGGGGTGCTCAGGACGAACAGTCGCGCCCGCGACGGGACGGGCCCGTCGATCTCGGGGTCGTGGAAGATCGAGTCGACCGGCGTGCTGCCCACATCACGCAGCATCCGGGTCATCGCAGCGGAGAGGTCGACGGCGCTGCCGCACACACCGCCGATGGCGAACAGCGTGCCGGCCGCGCGCTGCGCCAGGGCATCCCCGGCCGGACTGTCGCCGCAGAACACCGGCGCACAGGCGCGAAAGCGCTCGGCAAGGGTTTTCGCGGGGGCGCCGTAGGCATCGTGGGACGGGTGGTTCCGGGACGCCTCGGCGTCGAGGGCGTCGGCGAGTGCCGCCAGGTCGAGGTCACCGCCGAGGTAGCGCACCTGTGCCAGTCCCTGGCAGACGGCGATCAGCGCAGCGACGTGGCCGACGAAGCGGAACTGCTCGGGCACGACGACCCGCGGCGACAGGTCCAGGCCGCGCCCGGCCACCGCACCGGCGAGCGGTCCTTCGATCGGGGCGACGACGACGAACTCGGCATGACGGCGATGCGCACGCGAGGCGGCATCGGCGAGCGCCATGTCACCGGCGTCATCACCGACGATGACGACGACGTCCAGCGGCCCGATCCAACCGGGCAGCGACGGTGCCGCCACGAGCGGCACATCCAGGCGCGCGGCGGCATGGGCGATGACGAACCGTGCCGATTGCGCGGCGGCCACCGAGCCGCCGGTCACGATGACGACGCTGCGCGGGCGCAGGGTGGCCAGTGCTTCTATAGCCCCCTCGCGGACCGCTTCGGCCACGGCCCGGACCTGGGCTCCGGCACGGGCCGCCGCATGGAGCAGCCCGTCGACGTCGGCATCGATGAGACTGCTCGGGTCGTCGAGGTCCACCCCTGTCGTGCGCATGCCTCTAGCGTATCCATCTACGCCGAGAGCGGGGACCCGGCGGTTCAGTCGACGTCGGGAAGAACTCGTAAATGCCCTCGTCGGCCCGGGCGCGGGCGCAGCGGTGCGCGCACGGCGGGGGCAGGCGGGCGCGGCGGCAGGTCGTCGAAACCGTCCATGGACTCCGAACCGACAGCCACCGATTCGCGTACCGCCTCGGCCAGCGCGGTCAGTTCCTGCTCCTCGGTGGGCACGGAGAAGCCGCTGGAGCTGCGCATAATGTCCCATCCGCGGGGCACGGTAATGCGATCGGCGTGATTGGCACACAGATCCCAGGAGTGCGGTTCGGCGGCCCGGGCGAGCGGTCCGATGACGGCAGTGGACCCGGCGTAGTCATAGGTCAGCGTCGCCACGGCCGGACGGGAGCACGCCGGGCGCGAGCACTGACGATGAACGGTCACGTTTGTCAGGTTAGCCGGTCACTTCGGCGAGAAGACGCCGACACACCGGACATCGACGCGGGCGGTCCAGACCATCATGGTCCTACACTCGTCGTGTGAAATCGGAGATGCGCCGCCGCACCCGCGGGGCACGGGACCGGCGTGGCCGCGGGCTGCGCTCCCCGCTGCTGCCGCAGGCGGTGCCGGCGTGGACGTCGCGCGCCGACGACTTCGATGCCGTGGTGATCGACTCACTCGCCGAGATCGATGCGCTGTGGCACGACCAGCTGCGCGAACTCAACATCGCCGTCGACGACGTGCCGCGGATGTTGCCGATCGATCCGGGTTCGGTGCAATGGCCGGCCGAGGTGTCCGCGGACCGTTCGGTTCCGCTCGCGCGGCTCATCCCCGCCGCCATCGACCCCGCCGGCAACCAGACACGGGCCCAGATCGTGGTCTTCCGCCGCCCGTTGGAGATCCGCTGCACCGACCGCGCCGACCTCGCTGACCTGGTGCGCGAAGTTCTCATCGAGCAGGTGGCGACCTACCTGGGGCTCGACGAGGACACGATTGAGAACGGCCCGTCGTGATCGATCGGGCGTGCGGCGCCTGCGCCGCGAGAACTGCGCGTCAGATGATGCCGCGCTTGAGGCGGCGCCGTTCGCGCTCGGACAAGCCGCCCCAAATGCCGAAGCGCTCATCGTTGTGCAACGCGTATTCGAGGCACTCGGCCTTGACCTCGCAGCCCGAGCAGATGCGCTTGGCCTCGCGGGTCGAGCCACCCTTCTCGGGGAAGAAGGCCTCTGGGTCGGTCTGGGCGCACAGTGCCCGGTCCTGCCAGGTGTCCTCCACCTCGTCGAAAAGTGCATCGAAATCGTTGGGAACCACAGACAGGTGTGTGCGTGCCGTCTGCGCCGTACCGGCATGGAATGTCGGGAAGCCGTACGCAGTCGAGTCGCCGCCCAGCGGGTGATCCAATCCCATCTCAGCGTCTCCTTCTCGTGTCGATCAGCATTGTCGTCCGGTGGCCGCCGACCCGGCAGCGACCGAACACCCGAATGTGCTTGCGTGTCCCACCCGCTTCCGGTGCCGCCAATCGGACCGGTAGAGTTCGAGCTTCGAACATATGGTCGAATGTGCTGTGCCCCAAGGCAATTCACATCCGGTAATGCCATAATTCAAATCTCAAATGACACTGATGTGATTAGACACGCGTCCCACTCTCAGGTCAAGCCGAATGGGAAAACTCGCGTATACCACCACCGAACCGTAATCGGGTGCCTCGACACGGGCTTGAGGGATTCGACTGCGTCACACCGCTTTCGGGGGCACCGTTACAGTGGACCCTCGTGAAGGTCACAGTCCTGGTCGGCGGCGTCGGCGGCGCACGCATGTTGCTCGGCGTGCGCGAACTCCTCGGACGTACGCCGTTCCCCGCACCGTCAGACGGCGCCCCCGGCGAAGGCGAATCCGACCATAGCGTCACCGCGATCGTAAACGTCGGCGACGACGCGTGGATGCACGGCGTGCGCATCTGCCCCGACCTCGACACGTGCATGTACACCCTGGGCGGCGGGATCGACGAGGAGCGGGCCTGGGGGCGGCGCAACGAGACCTGGCACGCGAAGGAAGAGCTGGCCGCCTACGGTGCCGACCCCGACTGGTTCGGTCTGGGCGACCGCGATCTGGCAACCCACCTGATCCGCACTCAGATGCTCGAGGCCGGCTATCGCCTGACCGACGTCACCGCCGCTCTGTGCCGCCGATGGGCGCCGGGGGTGGCCTTGCGGCCGGTCAGCGACGAGCGGCACGAGACCCACGTCGTAATCACGCCGCCCGGCAGCGACGCACAGCGCGCCATCCACTTCCAGGAGTGGTGGGTCCGCTACCGCGCACAGGTGCCGACCACCGGATTCGCCCAGGTGGGCGACAAGGACGCCCACCTGACGCCGGAGGCCGCGGCGGCAATCGACGAGGCCGACGTCATCCTGTTCGCGCCCAGCAACCCGGTGGTGAGCATCGGGGCGATCCTGTCGGTCAACGGGATGCGGGCGGCACTGCGCACCGCGTCGGCCCCGATCGTCGGGATCAGCCCCGTGATCGACAACAAGCCGCTGCGCGGGATGGCCGACGAATGTCTGTCGGTGATCGGCGTGCCGACCACCGCCGAGGCCATTGCCGCGCACTACGGCGCGCGCTGCGCGGCGGGTCTGCTCGACGGCTGGTTGATCGCCGACGGTGATTCCGCGGAGGTCGAGGGCATCGCCATCGGCACCGCACCGCTGCTGATGACCGACCCGCGCACCACCGCACAGATGGTGCGCGACGCGTGTGCCCTGGTCGGCGTTGACACCCCGGAATTGTCGTGACTGGAACACCATCGGCCGATCACCGCTCCCCCGGCACCATCGAGATCATCCCGATCATCGGGCTGCCGGAGTTCGCACCCGGTGATGACGTCGCCGCCGCGATCCTGCACGCCGCGCAACTGCACGACCACGACATCGTCGTCATCACCTCCAAAGTCTTCTCCAAGGCCGAGGGCCGGTTGGTCCCCGCGCCGACCGACCCGGAACAGCGTGACGCGCTGCGTCGGCGCCTTGTCGAGGACGAATCGGTACGCGTGGTGGCGCGCAAGAACCGCACGCTGATCACCGAGAACCGCTACGGGCTGATCCAGGCCGCGGCCGGTGTCGACGGGTCGAATGTGGCCACCGATGAACTCGCCCTGCTGCCGCGCGATCCCGACGCCAGTGCGGCGCGCACGCGGGCGGCCTTCGCCGCGGCGGGAATCGACGCGGCCGTCGTCATCACCGACACCATGGGCCGTGCCTGGCGCATCGGACAGACCGACGTTGCGATCGGTGCGGCCGGCCTTACGGTCGCCCACTCCTACGAGGGCAGTCGTGACACCCACGGCAACGAGCTGATCGTCACCGAGATCGCCGTCGCCGACGAAATCGCTGCGGCTGCCGACCTGGTGAAAGGCAAGCTCGACGGGGTCGGCGCGGCGATCGTGCGCGGGTTCCGCATCGCCGACGACGGCAGTGCTGCCGCCGACCTGGTCCGCCCCGGCGCCGACGACCTCTTCCGCTTGGGCACCGACTTCGCGATCGCGCAGGGCCGTCGTGAGGCCGTACTCACGCGCCGCTCGGTGCGCGCCTTCGCGCCCGATCCGGTGGATCCCGACGAGATGCGCGCCGCCCTCGCCGAGTCGCTCACCGCGCCGGCACCACACCACACCCATCCGGTGCGGTTCGTCTGGCTGCGCGACCCGGCGCGGCGCACCGCGTTACTCGATGCGATGGCGCAGGCCTGGCGCGCCGACCTGACCGGCGACGAGAAGACCCCCGAATCCATTGCCAAGCGCGTGCGCCGGGGCCAGATCCTGTATGACGCCCCGGAGGTCGTCATCCCGTTCCTCGTGCCCGAAGGTGCCCACACCTATCCTGACGCGCGGCGCAACGCCGCCGAGCACACGATGTTCACCGTCGCGGCCGGCGCCGCGGTGGGCATGCTCCTCGTCGCGCTGTCGGCCCGCGAGATCGGCAGCTGCTGGATCGGTTCGACGATCTTCGCGCCCGAGGTGGTACGCGCACAGCTGGGCCTCGACGAGCGGTGGGAACCATTGGGGGCGATCGCCGTCGGGTACCTGCCCGACCGGCCCGACGATGGTTCCAATCCACCGCTACGCTCGACGGCCGACCCTGACGGACTGGTCGTGGAGCTGTGAGCGTGCACGCCTCGGTGCGGGCTGCCCTGACCGCCGCGCAGTTCGACGATCCCGAGCAGGACGGCCTGCGCCACACCTATCTCGCCTTTCTCGACGCGGCGCCCGACGGCTGCCTGCGCGCCCACGCACCCGGTCACCTCACCGCCTCGGCGCTCGTCGTCGACGCTGATAGGACGCACGCACTGCTCACCCTGCACCCCCGGGTCGGCAAGTGGGTGCAGCTGGGCGGGCATTGCGAGCCCGACGATGAGTCGATCGAAGCTGCCGCGCTGCGCGAAGCCCTCGAGGAGTCCGGCATCGAAGGCTTACGGCTCGCGCACGGCCCAGTGCACCTGCACACCCACCCGATCACTTGCTCGCTGGGCGTGCCGACGCGCCACCTCGATGTCCGCTTCGTCGCCGTGGCGCCTCCGACGCCCGACGGCGTGCTGCCCGAGGTGGTGTGCAGTGACGAGTCACTGGACCTTCGGTGGTTCCCGCTGGGCGAGGTCCCCAACCCCGAGCTGAAACCGTTGGTAGCCGCGGCGCTGGACCGGCTCGCCTGATCCGCCTGATCCGCCTGGTGTTTTCACCGGTTTCCGGGCAAAACACCAGGCTGATCACGCCGCTCGGCGGGCCAGCACCTGCTGCACGCGTTCCACCAGCGCTTGAGGCTGGTCGAGCAGATCCGACCAGGTGAAGTTCAACACCTCCCAACCGGCCGCGATCAGTGCATTGCGCCTGGTCCGATCGCGCTGGAAGGCGTCCGCGTCACGGTGGAAGGCGAATCCGTCGATCTCGACAGCGAGCAGGTGTTCGGGGAAGGCGAAATCGACCGTGTAGCCGGCAGTCGGATAGTTGGCGATCCAACCGGTCAGCCCCGCGCTGGTGAAGATGCCGACCGCCATGCGCTCCGCCTCTGAGCGCGCACCGTTGGCCAGTGCGGCCAGGTAGCGGCAGACGGCGGGCGAACCGTGCCGCTTGGGGTACCGGGCGTGGGCCGCCTCGAGTGAGCGGATCGTCACTGTCCGGCGCAGCAGCGCGGAATCGATTACTCCGATGCCCAGCGTCTCGGATGCATCGAGCACCGTAAGTGACCTCTCGGTGACGCACAGGCCGCGGTGGACGATCACATCCTCGTCGAGCAGGCGCCTCTCTCGTACGACGGTCGTCGAGGTTCGACGCGGATGACGACCCGAGACCGCGGTGTACACCAGGTGCCTACGCGGTTCGTCGGAGCACAAACCCAGCCACCACGCCGCCGCCGCACCGCCCAGCGCAGCGCCACCGCCGATCGAGTGCACCGCCAGCCGGGCCTGTGCCCGCGCTGATCGGGCGTGCGTGGCCACCAGGTACACACCGCGAACGATACGATGCCACTCGCCGGACTCAACGCGTCGCGTGATCGCCGACCGGGACAATCCGGCTGCGAGGGCATCGCGCGCAGTGATCACTCCGTCGTGGCGGATGATCAGTTCGTTGAGCTCCACAAATGCTTAGACGCGGCGACCCGGCAATCGGTTCCGCGGACACCACGCTCATCAACCTGGTGTTTGCACCGGTTTCCGGGCCCAACACCAGGCTGATCAGGGCTAATCGACGACGATCCCCTTGCCGATGGTGACGATCCCGCCGTCGCTGACCGAGTAGCGCTCACGATCGCGCGTGAGGTCGACGCCGAGCTGCGCACCCTTGGCGACGACGACGTTCTTGTCGAGGATCGCGTTGCGGACCACGGCCCCGGAGTTGATGCGCGAACCGGGCATGACGACGCAGTTCTGCACCACCGCACCGGCCTCGATCACCACGTCGGTGAAGATCACCGACCCACTGACCGCCGTCGCCTTCACGATCGATCCGGCACCGACCACCGAGTTCTGCACCGAGCCGCCGAGGATGAATTTCGCCGGCGGCAGGTTGGAGGTCTCGCCCCGGATCGGCCAGTGGCGGTTGTAGAGGGTGAAGACCGGGTTCGGCGACACCAGGTCCATATGGGCGTCGAAGAAGGCGTCGATCGTCCCCACGTCACGCCAGTAACCGCGGTCGCGCTCGGTGGCGCCGGGAACCTCGTTGTCACGGAAGTCGTAGACGGCTGCCTCGCCCTTGCTCGCCAACAGCGGGATGATGTTGCCGCCCATGTCGTGGTCAGAATCTTCGTCGGCGGAATCCTCGCGCAGCGCCTCGATGAGCGCGTCGGTGGTGAACACGTAGTTGCCCATCGACGCCAGCGTCATCGTCGGGTCGTCCGGCGTGGCCGGCGGATCGGCGGGCTTCTCCACGAACCGGGTGATGCGCCCGGACTCGTCGGCGTCGATGCAGCCCAGCGCCGTCGCCTCCTCGCGCGGCACGCGGATCCCGGCCACCGTTGCACCCGCGCCCGAGGCGATGTGTGCGGCCACCATTTGCGATGGATCCATGCGGTACACGTGGTCGGCACCGAAGACGACGAGGTAGTCGGGCTTCTCGTCGTAGACGAGGTTCAGCGACTGCAGGATCGCGTCGGCGCTGCCGGTGAACCACCGCTTGCCCAGTCGCTGCTGCGCGGGCACCGACGTGATGTATTCGCCGTGGAATCCACTCGACCACCAGGTCTGTGCGATGTGGCGGTCCAGCGAGTGCGACTTGTATTGGGTGAGCACGCAGATGCGCTCGTATCCGCCGTTGACCAGGTTCGACAGCACGAAATCGATGAGCCGGTAGGTGCCCCCGAACGGGACCGCGGGTTTAGCCCGGTCAGCGGTGAGCGGGTACAGGCGCTTGCCCTCCCCGCCGGCGAGCACGATTCCGAGGACGTGTGGCTCTGCTCTCACTCCCCCAACCTACCCCGGGTGTCCGTTTCCTCGCTCAGCTCCGGGCAACGGTCACGTCGACGGCGGTCGTGACCGTCACGGCCGGAGCGCGGTCACACAGTGCGCGGGCCCGCTCGCGCAGGGCTTCTGGTGCGGTGTGGAAGGCGCTTGGCCCCATTGCGACGGCATTGACGATGTCGTCGCACGACCACTCGTCGCTCCGCTGCACGGTGCCCACGGTGACCGACCCGAAGCCCGCGGCGGACAGCGCGGCGAGGACCTGGTCGTGCTTGTCGTCGGCGACGCCGAGCATGCCCATCGGATCGATCAACTCCCGCAGGTGGTCGGCGCGCGGCGTGACGACGACGAGGGTCCCGTCGTCGCGCAAGACCCGTCGTGCCTCCTCATAGCCGCGGGGTGCGAAGACGGCGAGGACGGCGTCTGCGCACGCATCGGCCAGAGGCCACGGCTGCCACAGATCGGCGACGATCGCGGCCGCACGCGAATGGCACCGGGCCGCGGAGCGCGCGGCGTACTTCGACAGGTCCACCCCCAGACCACGGGCGTCGGCACACTGATCGAGCACCGATGCCAAGTACTGGCCGGTGCCACACCCCGCATCCAGGACCAACGGCTCGGAACACTCACCCAATTCCGACGCCACCGCGTGCGCCACAGCCTCTCGCAGCGCGCGGTACGGGGGTGTCGACAGTGCCGCGCGGCGGGCGGAGATCATGTCGGCGGTATCGCTGGACAAACCTGCCGAACGTCCGCCCAACAGGGCGACGTACCCCTGCCGGGCAATATCGAAGCGGTGCCCCTGAGGGCAGCCGAGAACCGATGACCCGGGCGGGGTCGCAGCAATGGGTCCGGCACACACCGGACAGCGCAGCGCAGTCAGAACCGCATCGAGCGCGGTGCGCGGCGTCACGGTCTACACGGCTGACGTCAGCCGGCGACTCCGCGCAGTTCCTCCCCCAGCGCGGCGGCCTCATCCGCCGTCAGCTCGACGACCAGGCGTCCGCCACCCTCAATCGGAATGCGCACTACGATCCCGCGGCCCTCCTTGGCTGCTTCCATCGGGCCATCTCCGGTTCGTGGCTTCATCGCCGCCATCGTGCAACTCCCTCCAAGGATTAATCTGCTTCATTATAGCTGGTCACCGCCGGTGGCTGCGCATCGCCCACATCGCGACGACCGTCCTGGCCACTCGGCTCGCCGCGCTCTGCGCGCTCCCGCAACGCGCCCGCGACGGCCCGCAATTCATCGATCTCGCGTGCGAGTTTCTCCAGCGTCCAATCGACCTCGGACTGCTTGTACCCACGGAACACAAGTCCGAAGCGGATCTTGCGGACGTCGTCTCCGGCGATGCCGGCGCGCGGCAGTGCCGTGACCGTCAGATCGTCGTCGACGGCGGCGAGATCCTCGCCGCGGCCGAACACGAACCACACCACGGCGAACAGCACTCCGGCGGCCATCATCACGCCGAGCCCGTAGCCCACGATCATCAACATGGCGATCAGCACTCCCGCCGGATCGAGTCCATCGGCGGCCGGTCGGTCAGCACTACCTCGGTCACCTGGGTGGCGAACGACCCGTCGGCGGCCGCCGCGAACTGCACCAGCGGCGCCAGCGAATCGTCGATCCCGCATCGCCGCAACAGCGTCCCGACGATCTGCCGGCTCATCACACCCAACTCGGTGAGCGGTCGGTGGCGGTGCACCCGCACACCGAGGTTCACCTGGCCGATCGCCTGCGGCCCTCGCGCCTCGTGCGTGTCGATGAGCAATCCCACCTCGACGCCGTACCCCGGGGCGAACGGCAGGGAGGCCAGCAGTGCACGGGTCCCGGCGTACTCGCCCCCGAGCGGTTGGACGACATGGCTCAGTTCCGGGCGCAACGCGGCGAGCAGCGGGCGCGCCACCAGCTCGGTGACGCGTCCCCCACCGTCGGAGGCATGGCGGGCCGACGTCCGCCACGGTCGGCGGTAGTAGCCCTTCACCAGTTCGATTCCGGGGTGGGTGAGGATCGGTCCGACAAGTTTCGGCACGAACATGGGGTCCGGGGAGACCAGGTCGGCGTCGATGAACACGATGATGTCGGCGGTGGTCGCAGCGATCGAGCGCCACAGCACTTCGCCTTTGCCGTCGACCGGCGGCACCTGGGGCAATGCCTCCTCCCGGCTGACGACGCGGGCACCGGCCTCCCGGGCCACCGCGGCGGTGTCGTCGGTGGAGCCGGAGTCGAGTACGACGAGGTCGTCGACGAGCCCGCCCAGCAGCGGGCGGATCGAATCGACGACGCCGGCGACCGTGTCCTCCTCGTTGAGCGCGGGTAGGACGACGGCGACGGTGCGACCGTCTTTGGCGGCGACGAGATCGTCGACGGTCCACTCGGGCCGATCCCAAGTGGCGATCGGCGGGCCGGGGACCTCAGGAACCGCGCCGGTATCCAAACCGCTCATGCCAGCCCCCGCACGGCGCGGACGGGGCCGCGGCGACCGGTGATCGCGGCCACCATCTCGACGACGCGCCGCGTCGCGGCGACCTCGTGGGCGCGGAAGATGGCCGCGCCGTGCTCGGCGGCCAAGGCGGTCGCCGCCAACGTCCCGTCGAGCCGCTCGTCCAGTTCGACGCCGAGGGTCTCCCCGACGAAATCCTTGTTGCTCAACGCCATCAGGACCGGGTAGCCGGTGGCGACGAGCCGGTCGGTGTGGCGCAGCAGCGCCAGTCCGTGGTGGGTGTTCTTGCCGAAGTCGTGCGTCGGGTCGACGATGATCCCGTCGGTGCGCACCCCGGCGGCCGCAGCGCGCGCCGCCGCGGCGGACACCTCGTCGACGACCTCGTCGACGACGCCGATCGACACGGCCTTCTCGACGCCGCCCGCGATGCGCGCGTGCTCCTCGGCCAGCTCGTTCTCGACCTGGGTGCGCGCGTCCTCGGGGACCTCGGCCAGCTTGCGGCGGTGCAGGATCCGGATCGCGGCCACCGAGCCCATGACGGCGACCTGGGCCCCGGGCCAGGCGAACACCTTGGTGGCGCCGAG
>DLKD01000132.1:1222-7484 GCA_002477755.1 Gordonia sp. UBA7599 | reverse complement strand
ACTGGACCACCGGTTCCGGTTGCGCGTACTGAACCACCGGTTCCGGTTGAGCGTACTGGACCACCGGTTCCGGCGCGGCATGCTGGACCGGCGGTGCGGGCTGGGTGTACTGAACATAGGGCTCAGCCTGGGCGGGCTGCGCCCGCTGCACACGTTGGACGCGTTGCACCCGCTGCACGGGCTGCTGGGGCAGCTCGGACGGCTCCGGGACGGCGTGGCGAGGCGACATGGGTTCTACGGTGCCACATTCACCGCCACGCCGGGGCGTCAACCCTCGTGCGCGCGTGCCCGGAGATCAGTGGCGGCGGAAATCAACAGCGCGGCCAGTTCGTCGGGTCGGGACTGGAACGGCGAGTGTGAGGTGGCGATCTCGTAGTTCCTCGTGGCCTGCTCAGCGAACCCGAGTTGGAGTCGCGGGGTAGCGCCGCATCATCCGTCGTGACGACAAAGGCCGACGCGAGCGTCCGCCAGGATGCCGCGGTGATCGCATGAGTGACCACCGCTTGCGACTGTGGCCGAAGCAGCGCCTGCGCCCACAGTTGCGTCTCTGCCGCGCAATCTGCATAGAACGTGGGGATCGCCAAGCCGTCGGTGACACCCATGGTGCCGTCGTCGCGGGGATCGACATAGGGCGGAAGTTGCCCCGGGGGCAGGTAGGACGGGTACGTGCGACCGGTGTCGGGCATGAAGGCGCACAAGAAGACCAGTGCCTCGACGTTGGGCGCGAAGACGGCCTCGCTGGTCGCGGCGCCGCCGTACGAATGCGCGACGACGACCACTGGGCCGCCGACGGCCGAGGCCGCCGAACTGATCACGGCGGCATCGTCGGCGAGTGTCCCCAGTGCTGTCGGGTCGTCTCCGACGCTCGGCAGATCGACCGCAACGACATTGGCTCCGCGGGCGTTGAGCGCCGGAATCAGTCGCTCGAAGCACCAGAAGCCGTGCCACGAGCCGTGGACAGGAGGAAGGTGGGCTGCTCGGACATCGGCGTTGCCTTTCACAGGTACCCGACTCAGAGTACGCCCGCAACAACGGGGCGGACCCGGCTAACCGTCGCCGAGCGACGGCTCGATGCCCGCAGTGCGCGCGGCCGGGTGGCACGGGCACACCCAGGTCCGGATGAACTCGCGTAGGTCGTCGTCGGAGCGCGGCGGGTTCGCCGGGTACTGCAGGAAGCTCAACCACACCCGCATCACCAACTCGGCCAATCCGGCCATCGCGTCGTCGTCATAGCCGTGGGCCGCCCAGTCGACGTCGAGCCGGCGCAGCATCTGCGCACCAAGCGCCACCGCGCTGGCCGAGGTGGCCTCCCGGGTGAAGAACTCGGTCTCCCCCGCCCGGACCATCAAGCCGATCATTGGCTCGTCGGGTAGCACTCGCAGGCAGTAGATGATCGTCTCGGTGATCGCGTCCTGCGGCGTGTGCACGTCCGACAGGGCCACCGCCATCCGATCGAGGAAGTCCGCGGTCCCCGCCGTCGCGACCGCCACCAGCATCTCGTCGACCGACGAGTAGTAGCGGTACACGGTCTGCCGGGTGACCCCCAGCTCGCTGGCAACGTCGGCGAGCCGCGTCTTCTGGGCGCCGTAGCGCTCGACGCAGCTCGCCGCCGCGGCAAGGATCCGCGCTCGGGCCTCGTCGGAGTCCTGGGGCAGATCCCCCTGCCACCCTCGGGTCCTCATGGCCGCAATACTCTCACGCGGAGACTGTCGACGCCTGGTCGAGCGGTGCCGCCGAACCGGTCTCGAGGTTCCAGCGCCCTCGACCGCCACGGGCCAGCGCGAGAGCCAATGCGACGTTGAGCGCAAAGGTCGCGACGAGGAAGCACGCGATCACGTACGGCAGGTTCCCGATCGGGGTGATGTCGGCGGTGATCCCGTCCTTGGCATCGAAGAAGGCCGGCAGCGCGGCGATCCACAGCACCAAGTGCACGATGAGGAACAGCGGGCCGAACACAACCACGAACGGGTACGCCGAACCCGACTCCGCCGCACCGAGCGACGGCTGCGCGCGCAGGCGCCGCCACTGCCCGTACAGCAGTGCCAGGCCGATCACCCAGACCACCACCAGCTCGACGATGTACACAACCGTCTGCGCGTCCTGGTTGGCGTCGGCACCGCGGCCGAACACCGCCGTCGGAATCGACAGCACGGGCATGCTGATCACGGCGACGACGCCGGCGACGACGATCCGCCAGACCAGCGACCACCCGCGGGGCCGGTTGCCGGCCAACGTCGGGTTCTGCACCAATCGCACCGCCAGATAGATCAGCACCGCGAAGGACACCGTCGCGAACAACCAGACGCTGCCCCACGGCACTGAGGCCAGCGTGGGCACTGCCGCCGGATTCCCCAGCTTGTCGACGGTAACCCCCTGCGCCTGCAGTGCCTCGATCGTCGGCCGGTAGTAGGCGTCATCGACATTCCATGCCCACCACTTCAGCTGCGGGCCGAGCTGGTCGAAGATCTCGTAGAACGCCTGGAAGACCAGGGCAACGACGAACGCACCCCGCAGCGTTCCTCGTTTCGACCCGTCGAAGAAGCCCCAGGACCGCACGATCTCGTAGACCAGGGCCGACAGCGCCGGGTAGAACGCGACGATGTAAAGCGGCAACCGGTCGAACATGAAGTTCACCGTGAAGACGTTGTGGGAGAACATGAATCCCATCGCCTCTTCGGCGTGGAACCACTCCGGGAAGTACAGCGGCGGCTCGATGACGAACAGGTAGACCAGCGAGCCGATCCAGATCGCCAGATTCGTCGGATCACCGTCGCGACGAAGGCGCCGGATCGCGTGGATCAGCGCCAGCACCGCACCGATGATGATGGTCAGCTCCAACACCGGCAGGGTCCAGTTCGCCAGCTCGGTGGGATTGCGGAACGTCACCACCGGGTTGGCGTTTTCGCAGAGGAACCCGAGGTAGCGCGTGATGATGGACGGGACGTCGCCCGGGGTGCAGACTGCCATCGCGCTCAGCCCGCCTTAGCCTGGTTCGACGCGCTCGCCGACACCGCCGCTATCGGCTCCGCCGACGAGACACTCGGAATGTCCTGCACCGGCGTCCCCTTCGGGATCACCAGCGCCCGCCCGCCGGGTGTCGGTTTCCAATCGCGCCAGATGTCGCTCGGCGGGTCGAGTTGGTTGTCGGTACCCATGGGCAGCTTGGTGCGGCCGAACATCTTCTTCAGCCCGAACCAGGCGAATCCGGCAAGCACGCGCGGGCTTTTGATCATTGTCGTCACGGACTCGTCAAGGTTGAACACGTCGGCGAAGTGCTGCCCGACGACAGCGTCCTCACGCGTGGTGGCCGAGATGAAGTTGAACACCGGCCACGCCGCCTTGTAGGCCAGCTTCTGGCGCCACGCGGGGGCGATATCGGTGCCCTCGGCGTTGGCGTAGCCCTGGTCGCGGGCCAGCGCCAAGGTCCAGATCTCGTCGAGCAGTTTGCGCTGCGCGCCGAAGTAGTCCTTGACGAACGCCTCATCGACCGAGCTGGCCGCGGCCAGTTTCTCGCGCAGCAGGACCGACGACTTCGCCGCCGAGCTCATGCCCTGGGCGTAGAACGGGTTGAAGCCGCACACGGCGTCGCCGATGACGACGAGCCCGGCCGGCGGGTTGGCCAATTCGTCATAGCGACGACGACGGTTGCCGGTCGACTTGGTGACGAAGACCTTGGAGATCGGCTCGCACATCGCGACGGCACGTGCGAACGCCGGAGCGCGGACCTTGCTCACCGTCTCAAGGAACTCTTCTTCCTTGCGTGGCATCGGGTGGCCCCAGGAGCCCATGGTCACCAAGACACGCTCGCCCTCGATGGGGAAGATCTGGCACAGGAAGTCATGCTCGATCGGGTGGGGGTTGGTGTCGGCGGTCGGCATGACCGACATCTGCGCCCACCACCACTCGGCGGGCAGATCCGCGGGCTTCTGGTACCAGCGCGAGACGTAGGTGACCCCGGCGTCGAGAGACTGCACGCGCACCTCCGGCCACCCCGCGTTGACCAGCCAATCGGAGACATTCGAACCGCGGCCCAGGGTGTCGATGATGAAGTCGCCCTCGACAAGGCGCCGCTCACGACCACCGTCGCCGCCGGTGACCCACACGCCGGTGACGCGGCCACCGGGCTGCCCACCGTCGACGGTTTCGAGGCCCTCGATGTTGATGCCCTCTTCGACGCGGATGTTGGGAACCGTCGCGAGCCGGTCGCGCAGCGTGCGCTCGATGAGCAGACGAGAGGCGTAGACCATCGTCATCGGTGCCTCTTTGCGTGGCACCCAGTAGTCGCCCTCGCAGTGGGCGGCTGCCAGCGACGCCATCATGTGCAGGCCGCCGGCGTCCAGCAGCGCATCCTCGAAGCCCGGGAACAGGTCGTCCATCGCCCGGCGGCCGGAGTTCAGCAGGAAGTGCGGGTGCTTGCTCTGCGGAATGCCGCGGCGATGCTCGGCGTCGGCGGGGATGATGTCCCGCTCAAGGACGAGCACCTCGTCGAAGTACGGCGCGACCGCCCCCGCTGCGCACATTCCGGCGATGCTGCCGCCCAGAATCACGGCACGTTTACCCAGAGACACCGATCCACTCCATTCACGTCATACATTTTTTGGATGATGTCTAACCATAGGTATGTGAGAGCGGTCACGTCAAGCCGTTGGCCCCCGATTCCCGACAGATGTATAGAACAACGCCCGGGTCCAGTGGACCCGGGCGTTGTGCGGTGTAGGGAGTGGCGTCAGTCCTGCGCTAGGCGCGCGGTCAACGTGTCGAGCTCGGTGCGCAGCTGCTGCGGCAGCTTGTCACCGATGAAGTCGAACCACTCGTTGATCGAGGGCAGCTCGCCCTGCCACTGCGCGTTGTCGACGGCGAGCGCCTCGGCCACGTCGGCGACCTCCACGTCGAGCCCGTCGAGGTTCAGCGACTCCGGCGTCGCGACGGTGCCGATGGCGGTCTCCTGACCGTCGGCCTTGCCCTCGATCCGGCCGATGATCCACTCGAGCACGCGGCTGTTCTCGCCGAAGCCCGGCCACAGGAAGCGGCCGTCGGCACCACGGCGGAACCAGTTGACGTAGTAGATCCGGGGCAACTTGTCCGCGTCGGCCTTCTCGCCGAGGCTCAGCCAGTGCTGCAGGTAATCGCCGACGTTGTAGCCGATGAAGGGCAGCATCGCCATCGGGTCGCGGCGGACCTGGCCGACGGTGCCCTCGGCGGCGGCGGTCTGCTCGGAGCCGACGGTGGCACCCATGAACACGCCGTGCGCCCAGTCGCGAGCCTCGGTCACCAACGGAATCGTCGTCTTGCGGCGACCGCCGAACAGGATCGCCGAAATCGGCACGCCAGCCGGGTCATCCCACTCGGGGGCGACCGACGGGCACTGCGACAGCGGCGTGCAGTAACGCGAGTTGGGGTGTGCGGCCTTGGTGTCGGTCTCGTCGCGGTACCAGTCGTTGCCGTGCCAATCGATCAAGTGCTCCGGATCGCCCTCGAGGCCCTCCCACCAGATGTCGTTGTCATCGGTGCGCGCGACGTTCGTGTAGATCGTGTTGCCGGCTTCGATGGTCTTCATCGCATTCGGGTTCGACGAGTGGTTGGTGCCCGGCGCGACGCCGAAGAAGCCGAACTCCGGGTTCACCGCGTACAGGCGGCCGTCCTTGCCGAATCGCATCCACGCGATGTCGTCGCCGACGGTCTCGGCGCGCCACCCCGGGATGGTCGGCTGGATCATCGCCAGGTTCGTCTTGCCGCAGGCGCTGGGGAACGCGGCCGCCACGTAATAGGCCTTGTCCTCCGGGCTGATCAGCTTGAGGATCAGCATGTGCTCGGCGAGCCAGCCCTCGTCGTGGGCCATCGCCGAGGCGATGCGCAGCGAGTAGCACTTCTTGCCCAGCAGCGCGTTGCCGCCGTAGCCCGAGCCGTAGGACCAGATCTCACGGGTCTCCGGGAAGTGGGTGATGTATTTCTCGGAATTGCACGGCCACGGCACATCGGCCTGGCCGGGCTCCAGTGGCGCACCCACCGAATGCAGGCCCTTGACGAAGAACCCGTCGTCGCCGAGTGCCTCGAGAACCTGGGGGCCGACGCGGGTCATCACGCGCATCGACAGCACGACGTACTCCGAGTCGGTGAGTTCGACGCCGAGCTTGGGATCGTCGCTGCCCAGCGGACCCATGCAGAACGGGATCACGTACATGGTGCGGCCGCGCATACAGCCGCGGTAGAGCGGGGTCATGGTGGCCCGCATCTCGTCGGGATCGACCCAGTTGTTGGTGGG
>DLKD01000132.1:564-1113 GCA_002477755.1 Gordonia sp. UBA7599 | reverse complement strand
CCCAGTTGTTGGTGGGGCCGGCCAAGTCCTCCGTCGCGCTGCAGATGTAGGTGCGCGATTCGACGCGGGCCACGTCGGCCGGGTCGGACAGGGCCAGGAACGAGTTGGGCTTCTTCTTGTCGTCGAGCTTGACCATCGTGCCGGCCTCAACGAGGTGGGCCGTCAAGCGGTCCCACTCCTCGTCACTGCCGTCCGACCAGACCACACGGTCCGGCTGGGTCAGCTCCGCAACCTCGGCCACCCAGGCGAGGAGGGCTGCGTGGTTGGTGGGCGCGCTCGTCGCGTCCAAGCCGGGGATCGTGGCAGAGGTCATTTGAAGCGTCTCCTGAAGTCTCCGACCACCTGCAGCGCGGTCGGTCCGCTCCTTAGGATACGCGATCTAGCAGCCCGATCGGGAGTCGGGTTTCCGACATCTGCGACCGGAGCCCCAACGGGCACGCCGGGTTGTCCGGGGCCGGCCGCCCCCCGATCGCGGCCGGCCCCGAACAGGTTCGTCCGGCTACCTCAGGCGGCCCGGCCGAGTGGCACTCCACTCGCCCGTCGCCGGGT
>DLKD01000132.1:0-456 GCA_002477755.1 Gordonia sp. UBA7599 | reverse complement strand
TCGCCCGTCGCCGGGTCGTAGATCGACGACGACACATCGCCGTCGGCTTCCACCCGCGTGATGAGGTCGATGCGCCCGTCCTGATCGGTATCGGTAAAGACGGTCAACCCGGTAGAGTCCGTCCGGGACAGACTGTCGTCGATGCCGTCGGCATCGGTGTCCACGGTCGCCGGGCCCATGTCCCACAGCCGCCCCGACTCGGCCAGCCACAGGTGCTCGTCAACGCCGCCCGTCGCGTCGGGGGCGTCGAAAGAGCCGTCTTCGGTGTAGTCGCCGTCCATCACTTAATTAGACGCAGCCCGCCACGCTCCGGTTCCATCCGATTCGCCCCCCATTCGATTTGCGCTGCGCCGCACGTGCGCTGCCACCACCGGCTCCGCAGCGTTGAGCAGGGCGACGGTCCGCCACTCGGTGCGGGCGCGCGCATCGGCGACCGCCTCGGCCACCCAGGCCCGC
>DLKD01000030.1 GCA_002477755.1 Gordonia sp. UBA7599 | reverse complement strand
GCTCGATCCGGTTGGCGCACGACGCGCAGGTCATGCCGCCGATCTCGAGGTCGATCGTGGTTGTCTCGGGAGCGGTCATCGTTTCACCCCTGTGCGCTGTCGAGGACGAACGCGGCGGTCCGAACGACGCCGTCGACCTGGAAGTCGAAGTAGGCGAGGTAGCGGCCTGACGAGGGGGCCGTCGCGGCGAAGGCGACGGCGGATCCCGCCGCGTCGTCATGGTGGGGGTGTACATGCGTGTAGGCGAGGTCGCCGGCCCGTAGGACGACGAGGTGCCCGAGGGCGCCCAGGTAGGGCTGCAACGTCACCGGCCGGCCGTCTCGGCGGACCGTGGCGGTCAGCGCGGATGGTCCGGAGTGGTCGGAGCCCGAGTGGCCCAGCTCGCCGTCGAGGGTGACGGTGAAGCCGTCGAGGGTGGCGCTGCGGCTGGGCTGCGGCGCAGCCGGCGTGAAGTCGCCCGCCACCTGGATATCGCCAGCCAGGACGACCGGCTCGTCGCTGGCCCGATCGCCGGGCACGAAGTCGGCGAACACGCGGTAGGTGCCCGCGGCCGGTGCCCGCCAGTCGACCTTCCACGCCCCCGCGGCATCGCGGGTGGGGTGCACGTGGGCGAAGTGGGCGCCGTCGGCGCGCACGACGATCAGGTGCAGGTCCTTGGTGTGCGACGAGGTGAACCGGGTCAGCGGGACGCCGTTGGACGTGGTGATTGTGAAGGAGACTTCTCCGGTGATGCCGGTCCGCTCGGGGCCGCTCAGACCGGTGAGCGCGTAGCCGTCAGCCGTCATCGAGGTGCCGACGACCGGCTGGTTCATGGTCTCGTGGCCGCTATGGCCATCGGTCTGCGCTCCCTGGTGGGAGTGGGCGGGTGCGGCTGGGAGCTCCGATTGGGCGGGTACCGCGTAGCGCCCGATCGCGAGCGCAGCGCCGAACACCGCGACGAGGCCGACCGCGAACAGCGCCATGCGCGTCGCGGCGTTGGCCGGCGCCTCCATCAGACCCGGGTGGCCGTGTAGCCGGCCTCGGCGACCGCCGCCAGGACGGCGTCGTCGTCGATGGGCCGATCGGCGGTGACGGTCAGTTCTCCGGTTGCGGCGCTGACGTCGACGTCGGTGACGCCGGGAACCTCACCGACCTCCTCGCGCACGGACATCTCGCAGTGACCGCAGGTCATTCCTTTGACCAAGTAGTCAACTGTGCTCATGGTGGTGACTCCTCACTTGCTCGACCATGTCCGATTGTATACCCCTGGGGGGTATATCTCAAGGAAGGGTCAGGGCAGGAGGATCGCACGGCCGGGGAGTCTGCCTGCCTCGAGGTCGTCGAACGCCCGGGCGTAGTCCTCGAGTGGATAGTCGGTGGTCTCCACGTGGATGAGACCCCGCCGCGCGAGCGCCAGTACTTCGTCGAGGTCGGCTCGCGTCCCGCCGTAGGAGGTCTGCACGGTGACGCCCCACGGAACAGCGTTGACGCCGTTGAGTGAATACGTGAACTCCCCGCCGCCCAGCCCGGCCAGTCGTAGATGGCCCTCGGGGGCGACGACGGCGGTGGCCAGGGCCACCGATGGCGCCACGCCTACGAAGTCGAAGACGACGTCGGCACCGAAGCCGGCGGTCTCCTCGAGGATCCGCGCGGCGGTGTCACCGTCGGAGAGCAGCGCGATATCGGCGCCGAGGCGGGTCGCCTGCGCCACCTTCGCCGGATTGGCGTCGACCGCGATGATTCGGGCGGCGCCGACGGCGCGAAGGATTTGCACGGCCATGTGGCCGAGGCCGCCGAGTCCGATCACCACCGCCACAGCGCCCGCATCGAGCCGGTTCCGGACGGTGTTGATCGCGTGCATCGGCGTGACGCCGGCGTCGGCCAGCGGTGCCACCCGCGTCGGATCCAGTGGTGGCAACGGACCGCCGTCGAGGGGGACGACGTGGCGCGCGTCGGCGACGATGTACTCGGCCATCGTCCCGTCGGGGCCGAGTCCCGGCGTCGTCGGGAACATCCACCGGGTGCCGTTGGTCTGGCACGCGTTGGACCGGCCCCCGACGCATTGGCGGCAGTGCCCGCACGCCCACATGAGGTCGATGATCGCCGGCTGGCCCTCGGTCAATCCCGTCACGCCGGCACCGAGGGCGTCGACGTAGCCGGCGCCCTCGTGGCCGAGTGTGATGCCGTGAAACGGCGACCCGGCCGCGCCGACCGCCATGATCGTGACATCGGAATGGCAGATCCCGGCTCCGGCGATCCGCACCCGCACCCGGCCCGGACCGGGCTCGGGAACGGGTACGTCGCGCAGTTCGAGCCGGTTGGCGTCGACCAGCTTCAGGGCGCGCATCTCAGTCACGCGCGTCTACGACGTCGTAGGCCGCGTCGGCGTATTCGGCGCGGATCCGCTTCTTGTCGAACTTGCCGACCGAGGTCTTGGGCACCTCGGTGACGAACGCCCAGCGCTCGGGCAGTTGCCACCGCGGCACCAAACCGGCCAGGTGCTCGCGCAGCTTAGCTGCGTCGGCCTGCGCCTCGTCGGCCACGACGGCCAGGACGAACGGCCGCTCGTCCCACTTCTCGTCGGGCACGGCGACCACGGCGGCCTCGGTCACCACCGGGTTGGACATGATCGTGTTCTCCAACTCGACCGAGGAGATCCACTCGCCACCGGTCTTGATCAGGTCCTTGGTGCGGTCGACGATCGTCATGAAGCCGTCGGGGCTGATCGACGCCACATCGCCGGTCCGCAGCCATCCGTCGTGGAACTTCGCGGGATCACTGACCGGTCCGTCGGGGGAGTAGTAGGCGCCGGTGATCCACGGCCCGCGCACCTCCAGCTCGCCGGCCGACTCGCCGTCCCACGCGACCTCGTTTCCGTCGTCGTCGATGAGGCGGGCTTGCACGGCCGCGGGGAAGCGGCCCTGCGTGACGCGGTACGCGAACTCCTGGTCCGGGTCTTCGACGCCGAACGGCGGCCGCGAGACCGAACCGAGGGGCGACGTCTCGGTCATGCCCCAGGCGTGGGTGATGGGCGCGCCGAACTCGTCGAACTGCTTGATCATCGACGGGGGGACGGCTGCGCCGCCGACGACCACCTCGCGCAGGTGGCTGATGTCCTGCGGTGCCGCCTTCAACTGGGCGGCGACGCCCTGCCAGATGGTGGGCACCGCCGCGGCGAACGTCGGACGGGCCGCGGCCATCATCGCCAGCAGCGGCTCGGGCTGCAGGAAGCGGTCGGGCATGACCAGCGTCAGGCCGGCCATCATGGCGGCATACGGCAGGCCCCACGACATCACGTGGAACATCGGCACGATCGCGAGCACCGAGTCCTTGTTGCCCAGACCCATGCCTGATGCCGAGCACACCTGCATGGAGTGCAGCCAGATGCTGCGGTGGCTGTAGACCACGCCCTTCGGGTCGCCGGTGGTGCCGGAGGTGTAACACATCACCGCGGCGTCGCGCTCGTCGATCTCAGGCCAGTCGTAGACCGTCGGCTCGCCGGCGATGAGCTCGTCGAAGGAGTGCACGGTGATGCCCTCGGGGGCCTCGAAGGCACTCGCCGGCCCGTTCGCGACGATGACGTGCTTCACGTTCGGCGTGGCCTTGACGTACTGGGCGAGCATCGGCGCGATCGACGCGTCGACGATGATCACCTTGTCGTCGGCGTGCTTGATGATGTAAACGGCCTGCTCGGGGGACAGACGCAGGTTCAGCGTGTGCAGCACGGCACCCATCGAGGGCACCGCGCCGTAGGCGACCTGGTGTTCGTTGTTGTTCCACATGAAGGTGGCGACGCGATCGCCGCGACCGATGCCGAGCTTGGCCAGCGCATGGGCGAGTTGTGCAGTGCGATCACCGAGCTCCGGGAATGAGATCGGGCGCAACTCCGACCCGGTCCAGGTGGTCACCCCCGTCTCGGGGAAGGTGCGCCGGCTGTACTCCACCAGTCGGGCGATGGTCAGCTCACCCGGTTGCATGGTCGATGCGATCACTAAAGGCCTCCTCGTTGCGTTGTGTGACCCAACTTACAACGGGGGTACCGGCTGGCGGGGGCGGGTCGTCAGAGGTCCGCGGCGGCGGCCGAATCCAGGAACCAGACGGTGGTGGTGAGTCCGTGCGCTCCCGCGCACGGCCAGTCGTCGGCACTCGCCCCGGCCAGGCCTGCGGCCACGGCTTGCGCCTTGTCGGCCCCGGCGACCAGGAACCACACGTGCCGCGACGAATTCACGGCGGGCAGCGTCAGGGTGATCCTTCGCGGAGGCGGCTTAGGCGAGTCGGTGACCGTTACGACCGACCGCTGCGCCTCCGCTACGGCGGGGGTGTGGGGGAACAGCGAATTGATGTGGCCCTCGCCGCCCATACCCAGCAGGTGGACGTCGAAAACGGCGCCGTCCTCGTCGGGCGCGATGGCGTCGACGACGGCGCCGTACGCGGCAGCCGCGGCCTCGATGTCGTCGCCGTAGTCGCCGTCGCTGGGTGCCATCTCATAGACCTGCGCGCCCGCGGCGTCGGGATCGTCGAGCAGGGCCGCGCGGGCTTGCCCACTATTGCGGTCCGCGTCGTCGGCCGGCACGAACCGGTCGTCGCCGAAGTACACGTGCAGCGCTGCGAAGTCGATCTCGTCGACCCGGTCGACCAATGCCGACAGCAGGGCGATGCCGTTGCTGCCGCCGGTGAGCACCACGCGGGCGAGGCCGCGCTCGCGCTGGGCGTCGGCGATCACGGCGACGAGCCGGTCCGCGGCGGCGTCGACCAGGCCGGCGGCATCGTCGTGGACGGAGGTCTCGGGGATGGGGATCACGGGTGTCACCTCGTCGTGTGCTGGAGCCGCTTGGTACCGCGCAGGGCGCGGGCGTAGGTCTCGTCGGGGTCGAGGCGGCGCAGCTCTTCGGCGAGGCACGCCCCGGTCGTGCGGTCGCGCCACGGGGTGCGGGCATCGGGGCACCCGGGGTCGCGGATCAGCGTGTAGTCGCCGTCGTGAGTCAGTGACAGCAATCCGTCGGCGCAGTCGATTTCGACGCCGAGGTCACCGTCGAGGCGCTCGGTGGGCACGCGCAGGCACTCGGCGAGCCAGCCGGCGAGCAGGTCGAGCCCGACCGACGGACCGGGCCCGGCGACGCGGACGCGCACCGGTTTGCGGGCCGGCACGCGGTCGAA
>DLKD01000034.1 GCA_002477755.1 Gordonia sp. UBA7599 | reverse complement strand
TCGTCGTTGAAGTCGTAGGCCGGGTTGTGCACCGGGCCCGACTGCTCGGTCACCGGACCGTTCCCAATGAACGCGTACGCCCCGGGGATCTGCTGTAGGAAGAAGGCGAAGTCCTCCGCGGCCAGGATGCCGTCACAGTCCGGGTCGACCCGACCGTCCCCGACGACCTGCGCCGCCACGCGAGCCGCGCGCGCGGCACACTCCGGGTCGTTCACCGTGCACGGATAGCGCCGCTCATAGGTCAGGTCGACCTCGACGCCGTGGGCCGCGGCCACCGACGTGCAGATCTCAGTCACCAACCGCTCGATCTCGTCGCGGGAGTGCGCATCGAGACATCGCGCCGTACCGCGCAGGTGGGCGCGCGGCGGGATCACGTTGTTGGTGGACCCGGCGTTGAACTGGGTGATCGATACGACCGCGGGCACCCGGGGGTCGAGGCGCCGCGCGACGATGGTCTGCAGCGCGGTCACCAATGCTGACCCGGCGACGATGACGTCACCGGTCAGGTGCGGGGCCATCGCGTGCCCGCCGGGGGCGGTGAGCACGATGTCGAGGTCGTCGAACGACGCCAACTGGGTGCCCGGGCGGACCGCGAAGTCGCCGGCGGGGATGCCGGGGATGTTGTGGATTCCGTAGATCTCCTCGATGCCGAAGCGATCGAGCACCCCGTCGTCGATCATCGCCGGCGCCCCGGCCGCACCTTCTTCGGCCGGCTGGAACACCAGGACGACGGTGCCGGCGAAATCCCGATCGGCGCTCAGAATCTGGGCCGCGCCCACCAGCATTGCGCAGTGCCCGTCGTGCCCGCACGCGTGCATCACGCCCTCGATCGTCGACTTGTGGTCGCGGGCGATCTCCTCGGTGATGGGCAGTGCGTCCATATCGGCGCGCAGCGCCACCGTCGGGCCCGGCGAATTACCGCGGATCACCCCCACGACGCCGGTGCCGCCGATACCGCTGCTGACCTCGATGTCCAGGTCGTGCAACTGCGCCGCGACGATTCCGGCGGTGCGGTGCTCGGCAAACGCCAGCTCGGGGTGGGCGTGCAGATCGCGCCGCAACGCCCGCAACCCGTCGACGTCTAGTGCACTCATCGTTGCCACGCTAGCGGCCACTCGTGCTCACGCGCGGGATCACCAGCGGTGTCGCCGACTCGGGGTCTTCGATGATCCGGCACGCCAGACCGAACACTTCCGCCACGACGTCCTCGGTGACGACGTCGGCCGGCCGGCCCTGCGCGACGATCTTCCCGTCGCGCATCGCGACGACGAAGTCGGCGTAGCGACATGCCTGGTTGAGATCATGCAGGACGGCGACGACGGTGCGCCCCTGCTCCCGGTTCAGCGACCGGCACAGCTCGAGCAGTTCGATCTGATGGGCGATGTCGAGGAAGGTCGTCGGCTCATCGAGCAGGACGAGCGGGGTCTGCTGGGCCAGGACCATGGCGACCCACACCCGCTGGCGCTGCCCGCCGGACAGCTGGTCCACGCGCTGGTCCGACAATGCGGTGGTACCGGTGGCCGCGAGCGCCTCGGCGACGATCCGCTCGTCGTCTTTCGACCAGTTCCGCAGGAACCCCTGGTGTGGAAACCGGCCGCGGGCCACCAGTTCGGCGACGCGGATGTCTTCGGGCGGGGTCGACGACTGCGGCAGCAGGCCGAGGATCTTGGCGACCTCTCGCGGCGGGTACTCGCTGATCGCCTTCCCGTCGAGGATCACTCCTCCGCTGCGCGGGGCCAGCACGCGGGCGAGTGCTTTGAGCAGCGTCGACTTGCCGCATGCGTTGGGTCCGATGATGACGGTGAACTCGTCGTCGGGGATCGCCAGGCTCAGGTCGGTGACGATCAGATCGTCGCCGCCGTATCCGAGGGTGAGGTCCTCGGCGATCAGCCGGTCGGTCGGGGAATCAGCCACGCGTACGCCTCATCTCGGTGAACAACAGGTAGCAGAGGTAGATGCCGCCCAGGCAAACGGTGACGACGCCGACGGGCAGCGCCGCTCCCACCGCAGCCGACACCCGCTGGGCGACAATGTCGCCGAGGAGGAACAAGGCGGCACCGACGAGGGCCGTCACTATCCACGGCGTGTGACCGCAGCGGCACAATCGTCGGGCGATGTGCGGCGCCGACAGTGCGACGAACGCGACCGGCCCGGTGATCGTCGTCGCGACGGCAATCAGTGCCACGCCGACAACAGGCAGGGCGATCGACGTGATGGCCGACCGGGCACCCAACGCCATGGCCAGCTCATCGCCGAGGTCCACGATGCGGGCTCGTCGACTCAGCAGGGCCAACGCCACCAGCAGCACTGCGGTTACCGCGAACGACGGGCCGAGATAGGACCAGTCGCGTGCCACCGGTGTGTCCAGCGTGCCCGCGCCCCACTGCGCCGCGAGCATCGCCTCGTCGAGGTCCGAACGCAGGATCAACCAGTAGTTGACCGAGGCGAGCATCGCACTGATCGCGACGCCGGTGATGACCAGGCGGAAGCCGCCGACGCCACCACGCCACGCCAGCAGGTACACCACCCCCGCCGTGACCAGTCCGCCGACCAGGGCGAACCCCGACATCGCGGCAAAGCCCAGGCCGAAGACCAGCGCGGCAATCAGTGCGCCGGTGTAGGACCCGACGCCGAAGCCGATGAGGTCGGGGCTGCCCAACGGGTTGCGGGTCAACAGTTGGAAGATTCCGCCGGAACACCCCATCGCGGCGCCCAGGACGATCGCGGCGAGCACCCGTGGCAGCTGCCATTGCCGCACCGCGAGGTCGGCGGCGGGATCTGCGTTGCCGGCCAGCAGCGCGGGCAACTCCGACAGCCCCACCCCGTCGTCGGCGGCAACGAGGCCACCGATGAATCCGACGACCAGAACGACGGTCACGACGGCGCCCACGACCGCGGTGCGAACGTCGAAACGCTGCGAGAACCTGGCGATCCGGACGACCCGCTGGGCGCGGCCGAAGTCGATCGCCGACGATGCGGAGGTAGTAGTGCTCACCGGCCCGCCCCCGCCGAATTGCGCACCAACAGGATGAGGACGGGGGCGCCGACGAAGGCAGTGACGATCCCGACCGGCATCTTGTCCTGGTCGAACAACCGGGCGACGATATCGGCCGCGAGGACCACGAACGCTCCGCCGAGGACCGCGAAGGCCACCGCCCAGCGTCCCGTCACCCCCAGGGTCAGGCGGATCGCGTGCGGCACCATGAGGCCGACGAAGCCGATCGGCCCGGCTGCGGCGGTCGCCGCCCCGGCGAGCACCGTCGCCGTGACCAACGCGACCAGACGGATCCGCCCAACGCGCACGCCGAGCGCCGTGGCCATCTCGTCACCCATCCCGATCAGGTCGACCGCATGGGCGATCAGAAAGGCCGCGACGATACCGACCACGATGAACGGTGCCACCCACGCGGCCACCGTCAGCCCGCGACCGGTCACCGACCCGACCTCCCAGATGCGCAACTGGTCGAAGGCGGCGGGCCACAGCAGGGTGATGCCGCGCACGGCACCGGTGAGGACCGCGGTCACCGCGATGCCCGCCATCGTGACGCGCAGCGGCGTAAGTGGACCGCGTCCAGCGGTGCCCAGGAAGTACACGATCACCATCGCAACCGCACCACCGGCAAACGCGAACCACACGTACGCCCAGATCTGCGTCAGGCCGACCAGCCCGATCGCGACGGTGATCGCCAGCGCCGCACCGGCATTCACGCCGAGGATCTGCGGGTCGCCCAGCGGGTTGTTCATCAACCGCTGGATGAGCAGCCCCGCCACCCCCAGCGCCGCGCCGACGAGGATCGCGAGTACCGCGCGCGGCAGCCGCCCGTCCGTCGAATCAGTCACCGCCAGGGCGTCGAACCCTGAACCGCGCCCGAGCAGGACATCCCACACGACACCCGGCGCCACGTCGCGCGCGCCGACGAACAGGCTGAACCAGGCGAGGACGAGCACCACGACGAACAGGCCCACCCACACCGCTACCAACGCCGGCCCCCGGATGGCTCGCCGTCCACCCCGGTCCCCGACCGCGGCGCCGGGTGCGGGGGCGGTTGCCGTCACCGGGCCCCGGCCTGCCGCACCGCGGCGACCAGATCGTCGATCGTGGGTGACTGCGCGACGGTCTCGAAGTCGAGTCCGGCGGCCCCGGCGGCGCGCCACTTGTCCAGCAGCGCCATTAGCTGTAGCGAGTCGATACCGCTGTCGGCCAGCATCAGCGACCCGGTCAGATCTCCGGGGTCGACCATGAGCTTGTCGGCGAGGTCGGCGATAAGGCGCTCACCGTCGAGCGGGTCGTCCGACGCCGCTGAGGGAGAGTCAGCCGGTGCCGCGGCACTATCGACACTGAGGCGCTGGTCCTTCTTGCTGATCTTGCCGACCGCCGTCGTGGGGAACTCGTCGACGATGAGAACGTCGTCGGGAATCTTGAAACGCGCCAGGCCCGCCTCCCGCAGGAAGCCGCGCAGCGTGAACGCGTCGGGCACCTCCCCGGAGTCGACGGCGGCGGTCGACGGGATGACGTAGGCGACGATGCGTTCGCCGAGTCGGTCGTCAGGCGCCCCGACCACCGAGGCGTCGCGCACCGCGGCATGGGTGAGCAACAGGTCCTCGACCTCGGTGGGCGCGATCTTCTCCCCCGCCCGGTTGATCTGGTCCTTGTCGCGGCCGACGACGGTGATGTATCCCGCGTCGTCGCGCACCACGCGGTCACCGGTGCAGTAGAACCCATCGGCGGTGAATGACTGCGGCGAGGCGTCCTGCCAGTAGTTGCGGATCGTGTATGGGCCGCGTGTCTGCAGGCTGCCCTCGTGCCCGGGTGGCACCGGCGCACCGTCGGCGTCGACGATGCGGATCTCGTCGGCGGGGCTGATCGGGCGGCCCTGTGTGGAGACGATGCGCTCGAAGTCGTCGTCGAGGCGCGTGTAGTTGACCAGGCCCTCGGCCATGCCGAACACCTGCTGGAGCGTGGCGTTGCCGAACAGCTCCGGCACCCGACGTGCCACCGGCTCGGCGAGCTTGGCACCGCCGACCTGCAGCACTCGCACCGACGACACGTCGTGCTGCCCGGATTCGGGCGAGTCCAGCCATGCCGTGACCAGCGGCGGCACCGCCGACACCTGCGTGATCGCATGCTCGGCGATCGCGCCCAACACGGCGCGCGCATCGGTCCCCGGCACCATCACGATGCGCGATCCCGCGTACAGAGCGCCGAGAATGCCCGGGCTGCTCATCGTGAAGTTGTGTGACACCGGTAGCACGACGCCGAACACCGACGATTCGTCGAGACCGCAGATGCGCGCGGACTCCCGCACCGAATAGAGGTAGTCGTCGTGGGTGCGGCCGATCATCTTCGGCGCACCGGTCGTACCGCCGGACAGTTGCAGGAATGCGATGTCCGACGGTGAGCCGGACCGACCGGTCGATTCGGTGTTGGCGCTGCGCACCGCAGCGAGCGGGTCGGGACTCCCGTGTTCGGCGACGACGGTCGCGAACGGGCGGCCGTCGGAGGTGCTGGCCCGCACCGCGGCGAGGTGGTCGGCACGAGCCCGGAAGTCGGTGCCGCCGAAGGCGTCGACAGTGAGGAACACGGCCGCGTCGGCTCGGGTGACGAGGTCCTCCAACTCGGCCGTGCTGTGGCTGGCCAGCGCGAATACGGGCAAAACGCCCGCATCGAAGAGGGCGAAGAGGACCTCTACGTACTCGGCGACGTTGGGGAATTGCACGACTGCCCGATCACCGGGCCGCAGCCCGAACTGCTCGATCAACCCGTGCGCAATGCGACGCGAACCATCGAGGAGATCGGCATAAGTGAGCGCTCGCGCATCGTCGCGCACCGCCTCGGAATCCGGGTGTGCTGCGGCGGACTCGGCGAGCATTGCGCTGTGGGTTTGCCCGATCCAGTAGCCCGCGCTTCGGTACTGTTCGGCAACGTCAGGGGGATATCCGGCCACGGGGCGATCGTAGTCCATAGGCTAACCTAAGCTCCCAACCACACCCGAGGAGAAACGGCCGCCTTGCACGACGAACTGACCGCCGCCCAGCTCGCCGTGTGGTTCGCCCAGCAACAGGTCGACGACGCGCCGGTCTACCAGTGCGCCGAGCGGATCGACATCGTCGGCGGGTTCGACGTCGACCGCTTTGCCGGCGTCCTGCGCGACGCTCTGGTGCAGATCCCCGCTCTCAACTCCCGCTTCGTCGCCGGCGGTGGCGACGGTACCGGCGATCGCGGTCCGCGCGCCTATCCCGACGCCCGTGACCACGGCCTCGTGGTGCATGACGCAGACGAGGCCGCACTCGACCGCATCATCGACGCCGCCATGACGACGACGCCCATCCGCGGCGAGATCGCCGGCGACCAACTGTCGGGACAGCACCTGGTCCGCCTCTCCGACGACCACCACGTCTGGATCACCCGGGTCCACCACATCGCCGTCGACGGCTATTCCTTTGCCCGGCTGCTGCGCTGGGTCGCCGACAGCTACACCGCCGATCTGGTCGGCGAGCCGCCGCCCGAGTCGCCGTTCCACGAACCGGGCCCGGCAGCGGTGCGCGACGCCGAGGCCGAACGCGCCGACGCACAGTTCTGGGCGGACTACGTCGACACTGCGCGGCCGCCGACCCTCTCGTCGGCGGCACCCGCACCGGCCCGCGACCGGGCGCTGCGGATCACCCGATCGCTGCCGCCTCGCACATCGGCAACCGATCGCGGCTGGGCCGAGTCGATGATGGGCACGCTGGCGCTGTACCTCGCCGCCTATTCCGGCGAGCCGACGGTGACACTGGGCGTGCCGTGGGCCAATCGCCGGCTGGGCGCACCGCCGACGATGGAACCGGAAGTCACCATCATGCCGCTGCGGCTGTCGGTGGCACCGACGATGACGATCGGCGAGCTGATCGCCGGGGTCGCCACCGAAATGCGCACTGTGCGCCCCCACATCGCCTACCGCGCCGACCGCCTGCGCCGCGACCTGCGCCTCGTCGGCACGGATACCCCGCTGTACGGCCCCGGGGCGAATTTGAAGTTCTTCACACCGCAGCTGCGATTCGGCGACGCCGCCGGAACCGTCGGGAACATTGCGATGGGTCCGGTCGATGACCTGACGGTCACCGGGTCACCGCAGCCCGACGGCGGTTTCGTGCTGGAGGTCGAGGCGAATCCGGCACGCTACTCCTTCGACGAGTTGGTGGCCCACGGCGAACGACTGCTCGCGCTGCTGGGACGGGTCAGCACCGACGACGCCGGCGCGCTACTCGGGTCACTGCCCGTCGCATTGCCCGCGGAGTGGGCCACCGAAGTCATCGAGCGCAACGAGACCGACGTGCCCGACCTCGTCGCCGAGGCCGAGTCGACGACGCTGGCCGATCTCCTAGTCACCGCCGCGGCTGAACACCGCGACCGCACCGCGCTGGTGTGGGACTCCGGCGCGCTCACCTATGCACAGCTGCGCGGCGTCGTCGACGATCTGTCGGCCGCGCTCGCACTGCACGGCGTCGGGCGGGGCAGTGTCGTCGCCCTCCGTATGACTCGCAGTCCGGAGATGGTGTGCGGCCTGCTGGCCGCCCTCGACCGTGGTGCCGCCTACCTTCCGATCGACCCGGAGTTACCCCAGTCCCGCATCGACGACATGCTCGCCGACGCACAGGCATCCGTACTGCTCACCCTGCCCGACGGCGACGACGCCGATTGGCGGTGCGACGGGCTGGCGCTGGCGATTTCGGCGGTGGTCGAGTGCTCCGCGACGAAGGAGCAGAGTGTATCCAGACCCAACCCCCGCGACGCCGCCTACATCATCTTCACGTCGGGTTCGACGGGTCGGCCCAAGGGCGTCGTCATCGAGCACCGCAGCATCGTGAACCGGCTGCGGTGGATGGACGACACATTCCACCTCACCCCTGACGACCGAGTCGCGCAGAAGACGCCGTACTCGTTCGACGTGTCGGTGTGGGAGTTCTTCTGGCCGCTGATCCGCGGTGCTTCCCTGGTCCTCATGACCCCGGGGGTCGAGAAGGACAGCCCCGCGCTGGCCGCCGAGTTCGCCGGGCGCGGCATCACCGTCTGCCATTTCGTCCCGTCCGCGCTGGCCGCGTTCCTCGCCGCCGCACCGTCGTCGGCAGCGTTGGAAGCGCTGCGGCTGATCGTCTGCTCCGGCGAGGCGCTGCCGCCCGAGGTTCTGCGCCGCGGCCGCGAACTGCTACCGGCGACCCTGATCGACAACCTGTACGGCCCCACCGAGGCCGCGGTCGACGTCACCGAATGGGCACCGGGACCCCATTGGGACGGTACCGAGGTACCCATCGGCTCCCCCATCGCCAATACCGCGGCCTACGTCCTCGACAAGGCGCTGCGACCGCAACCCGCGGGTGCCGTCGGCGAGCTCTACCTGGCCGGAATCCAACTCGCCCGCGGCTACCTGCAACGGCCGGGGCTGACTGCCACACGCTTCGTCGCCAACCCCTTCGAAGCGGGCGGGCGCATGTACGCGACCGGCGACCTCGTGCACCGCGACGCCGAGGGTGCCCTGCTCTACGTCGGCCGGGTCGACGACCAGGTGAAGGTCCGTGGCCGCCGGATCGAGCTGGGCGAGATCCAAGCCGCCCTCGCCGCACTTCCCGGCATCGACCAGGCCGTCGTGGTTACGCGAAATGTCGCGATCGGCAACGGATCCTCGACGGTCATCGTCGGCTATGTCGTGGCCGCCGACGACAGCGAGGTTGATCGTTTCGAACTGCGTACCGCACTGTCGCGCCGCCTTCCGTCGTACATGGTCCCCGATGCCGTCGAGGTCCTCGACGCCATTCCGATGACACGGAACGGCAAGCTCGACCGACGTCGGTTGCCCGCCCCGCACCTGGGCGCGGACACGGTGACCGCCCCGCGCACGCCCGCGGAAATGGCGATCGAGGCGCTGTTCGCCGAGGCCCTCGGTCGCGACGCCGTGTCGGTCACCGACAGCTTCTTCGACCTCGGCGGCACCTCATTGACCGCGGCGTCCCTTGCCGCACGCTGCACCGAGGTCCTGGGAACGACGGTCAGCGTCGCCGACCTCTTCGCCGCACCGTCGGTCGCCGACCTCGCCGCACGACTGGCCGGCGATGCGTCGCCCGACCCGTTCGGCCGACTCCTCGTGCTGCGCGCCGGGGACGGCACCGACGCGCCCGTGTTCGCGATCCATCCGGCCGGCGGACTCGGCTGGTGCTACGCCGGGCTGTTGCCGTTCCTCCCGCCGACCACCGGGGTGTACGCGCTGCAGGCCGACGGTCTCGATGGCTCACCACTGCCCTCATCGCTGACCGACGTCGCGCGCGACTACCTCGACACCATCGAGGAGATCTCCCCCACCGGACCGCTGCGCCTCGTCGGCTGGTCGGTCGGCGGGGTAATCGCCCACGAGATCGCCGTCCAGGCGGCCACGCGGGGCCGCACCGTCTCCCAGGTGGCGCTGCTGGACGCCTATCCCAGCGAATGCTGGGCCGACCAACCGCCCGCCACTCCCGAAGAGGTCCGCCGCGCGCTGCTGATCATGGCCGGTACCGACACCGCCGACGACATCGACCTCGACTCCGATGACGCGGTCCTCGCCGCACTCCGCGAGCACCACGCCGCCATGGGCAGTCTCACCGTCGAACAGGTCCGCGTCATCACAGACGTCGTCAGCCACTTCGCGGCACTCATGCGCACCCACCGCACCGGCGTCGTCGACGGCGATCTGACGCACTTCGCCGCGGGCCGCAGCGCACAGGACTTCCTCCCGCCGACCGCCTGGGAGCCGCACGCCCGCGGCACGGTGCACTACACCGAACTTCCGGTGAACCATCCGGGCATGGTCGCTCCGAATTCGTTGGCCGCCGTCGCCGAAGCGATGGAGGACTGTCGATGACCGTCCCCGCCGCCGATGCATTGCGCCGACAGATCCTCGACGGTCCCGGCGACGACGCGACGCAGGTCCTCAGCGATCTCGCCGCGCACGGCACCCCGCTGATCACCGATGATCCCGACGACCCGGGCTGCCAGCGCGTCCTCCTCGCCTTCGTCGCCCCGCCGGGCACCGCCGGCGTGTACGCGTGGGTCAACCGCCTCACCGACGGCCCCCACCTCGATCGGGGGCAAATGCGTCGATGGGGGTCCACCGACCTGTGGTGGACCGAACTGGTCGTCACGCGCGCCACGATGGCCACCTACCGCTACTACCCGTATGCCGCCGACGACCCGCACCTGCGCGACGGCGTCCTGGTGTATTCGCGTGAGGTCGCCCGCGCAGCGGTCGACGATCCGACGAACCCCGGTGCGGGTTCGCCGTTCGGGTCGGTGCTGGCCACTGTCGACGCACCGGACCCGACTGCGTGGCGGGGCGGCGAACAAACTCTGCTCGCCACCGGGGAAGTCGGAGGGACCGACGACGCGGAGCCTATCCGCTGGCGGCTCACTGCTCCCGTCGGCCGCGGTCCGGGACCGACGCGCATCGTCGTCCTCTTCGACGCCGACAAGTGGTTCGACGAATACGGCTTGCCCGCGGCGATCGCCGACGCCGCCGACGACACCACCGCACCGATCGCCCTCCTGGGCATCGATGCGCCCACCGACCCGACGACACGGCTGCGCCAACTCGGCCCCAATCGCGAGTTCCTCGCCACCGTCGTCGGCGAGATCCTCGTGCCTGCGCGCAGCGCTCTGGAAGCCACGGAGACGACGACCGTCTGGGCAGGCCAGAGCCTCGGTGCGGCGGCGGCCCTGGCAGCGGCGTGCTGGTTTCCCGACGACGTCGACGAAGTGTTCGCGTACTCTCCGTCGATGTGGTGGAAGCCCGGCCTCACCGCACGGCCGGCGCAATGGTCGGACGAACAAAGCTGGCTCGCCAAGGAATTGGCGTGCGCGACACCGCGGCCGGTGCGATTGGCCGTCGGCCGCAACGAGGGGCTGCTCGTTGATCCGGTGACCGCTCTGGCCCGCGAACTGTCCGAGGCTGGATGGTCGGCAACGCTGCGGCCCTTCGACGGTGGTCACGACATCGCCTGGTGGGCCCACCTGTTGCTCGACGACCTGACCGCCTCGGACACACAGTCCGCATCTGACACACCGGCCAGCGCAAGGGAGACGCGACTATGAGGCCTGCAATCCGGATCACCACGGCGCTGCTCGGCGCCGTCCTCGTCGTCGGATCGGCGGCGTGCGGGAACGGCGGGGCGACGCAAGCCCCGTCGGATGGTCGTCCCTACGTCGATGCCGCGGGGCGCTCGGTCACCATCCCCGAGAACCCGACGCGCGTAGTGACCCTCGCCGAAGGTGCGCTCGATGCCGCCCTGGCACTGCACGTCACCCCGGTCGGCTCAACCGCCGGGCGCGGTCAGCTGGGCATTCCCGGATATCTGGCGGGCGCCACGCCCGGTGCCTCGTCGATCCCCATCGTCGCCTCGACCCGCTCCCCCAACCTGGGACAAATCCTCAAGGTGCGGCCCGACCTCATCGTCGTCGACGACACAACCGGGTCGCGCAACAGCCTCGACGACCTCGCGAAGATCGCCCCGACCGTCCTTGTCGCCAAGTACGCCCAAGGGTGGGAGCGCTATTTTGGGGCGATGGCCACCATTCTCAACCGCCCCGACCAGCACAAACGCGTGCTCGGCGAGATCAGCGCGATGATCGCAGCCACCGGCAAGCTGGTTGCCGCCGCCCCCGGGGCCAAACCCCTCACCGCCAGCGTCGTCCGGTGGTCATCAGAGGGCCCGACCATCGTCGGCGGCAACTCACTGTCGAGTTGGGTGCTCGGCAAGGTCGGGATGACGCGCCCGCAAGCGCAGGAACGGATCAATTCCCGCAACCGCGCCGGTGAGAAGGTCAGCATGGAGAACCTCGACCTGATCGACGCGGACTACATCTTCTTCGGCGTCCTCGGCAACGCCGAGCAGGCACACAAGGAGCTTGACGCCGCACGTCGCAAACCCGGTTTCAACGCCCTGCGCGCGGTCAAAGCCGGGCACGTGTACCCCGTCGACGGCACGCCGTGGACGAGTGGGACCGGCCCGCTGGGCGTCGAAGCGATCCTGCACGACATCGATACCGCATTCCGCTAGCCAGACTCCCCGATCGGAGACCCGTGTCCATCCCACCGATAAGCCCGTACCGGCTGAGCGACGTGGCGCCGCACACCACACCCAGGCTCGACTGGCAGATCGACCGCAATCGTGCGGCGCTGCTGATCCACGACATGCAGAACTACTTCGTCGACGTCTACGAAGAGGGTTCCGAACCGCTGGCAACAGTGGTGCCGACGATCGTGGCGCTGCGCGAGGCCGCCGATGCGGCTGGCGTGCCTGTCATCCTGACTGCCCAGCCGCCACAACAACACCCATCGCGGCGCGGCCTGCTCACACAACGGTGGGGTCCAGGCATCCAGACCGCAGAGGAAGCCGAAGTCATCGAGCCGTTGCGCGCCCGCCCGAATGACATCACCGTCACCAAGTGGCGCTATTCGGCCTTCGCGCGCACCGACCTGCGGTCGCTGTTGGCCCACGACGGGCGCGACCAGTTGCTCATCACCGGGATCTACGCCCACATCGGGTGCATGCTGACCGCCGCGGACGCCTTCATGCACGATGTGCAGGCGTTCCTCATCACCGACGGAGTGGCCGACTTCAACTCCGGGTACCACGCCGGGGCCATCGACTACGTCAACTCCACCTGCGGTGTGTCCGCCACCGCCGACGAGGCGCTGCGGGCCCTGCAGTCTGACGCGGTCGGGGCCCGGCGGTGACCGAAGGGGCACTGCGCGGTAAGCGCGCTTTGCTCACCGGTGCGGCGGGGGGCATCGGGTCGGCCGTCGCGCAAGCGTTCGTCGACGCGGGCGCGACGGTGCTGCTCACCGATCTAGACCCTGCAGTCGCGGAGAAAGCTGCGGGCCTCGGCGCGCGCGGGGTGATGCTCGACCTGGCCGATCGCGCTGCCGTCGCAGAGCTCGTCGCCGATGCGCCCGGACTACTCGGGGGCCCGCTGACCACCGTCGTGCACACCGCCGCGGTCCTGGCTCTTGGACCCGTTGCCGACATCGACGACGACGAGTGGGACCGCCTGGTCGCCGTGAACCTGACCGCGACGATGGCGCTCCTGCGCGCGGCTTCGGGCGTGTTGGCCGATGGCGGGTCGATCATCGTGGTGTCGTCGAATTCAGCGGCCGTCCCGCGTGTCGGTATCGGCGCCTACGGCGCGACAAAGGCGGCGGTATCGAACCTCGTGCGCAGCACGGGCCTGGAGATGGCGGGCCGCGGGGTGCGGTGCAACATCATCACCCCCGGGTCGACCGACACCGCGATGCTGCACAGCATGTGGCCCGAGTCGGTGCCCCCGGAGCAGTCCGCGGAAGCGGTGATTGCCGGTACGCCCGAGCAATTCCGCCTTGGCATCCCGCTCGGACGGTTGGCGCAGCCGGAGGACATCGCCGCGTCGGCGGTCTTCCTCGCCTCCGACGCCGCCCGGCACATCACCCTGCACGACCTGCGCGTCGACGGCGGCGCCTCCCTCGACCAGTAGCCGACGCCGCCTGGGCCATCGGCCCAAATGTCGGAATTGGGTAGGTTGGAGGAGTGAAGTACGCCGTCATCATCATCATCGCGCTGCTGCTCATCATCGCGGTCGCCGTCGTGTTCAACACCCTGGCCGCCAATGCCACCCGAAAGGCGGAAGCGGAGGCCTTGCGCAACCGCACCTACCGACCCGGCGATCCGTTTTCCACCGCCGACGATGACGCCGTCCGGGGCGATCCGCGCCAACTCAAACCCGCCGACCTCGTCGATATCCGCGGCACGACCTTCGCCGTACGCGGCGTCATCCGGTTCACCCAGGACGGCTACAACTGGATCGAGGCACATCTGGACACCGGGACCGGCCAACGCGTGTGGCTGTCGGTGGAGGACGACCCCGACCTGGAGGTCGTGCAGTGGGTCGAACTGGGCGGCGTCACCGTCACCCCCGGACCCCCGACGATCGACTTCGAGGGCCGCCGCTACAACTACGACGAGGACGGCGCCGCCAGCTTCACGTCGGCGGGGACGACCGGCGCCGCAACCAGCGGCACCATGCGGTACCACGACTACGAGGCAGGCAACGCCCGGCTCTCGTTCGAGGACTACGGCTCGGGCTGGGAGGCCGCCCGCGGCGAGGTGCTCGCGCGCAGCGAGCTCCGCATCTACCCGTCGAACCCGTCGCCCGAGGCGGCGAGGTGACAGCGCTGGTCGAACTGGGCGGCGTCTTCGTCGATACCCGGGCCGGTGACCTGACCCTGACGCTCGACGCCGACGACCAGCCCGCGTTGGCCACCTGCGCCGGTCGACTCGGGCCTTTCGACATCCAATTGCGGCTTCTCGGTGCCAGCCATCAGGTCGTCGTCGACAGGCCACAGGGGCGGCTGCGCGAAACCCTCGCCTGCCTGCCCGGCGTCGAACCGGCGCTGCCGACACACTGGGTACGCGGCGACTACACCTTCAGCTCTGATGTCCGGGTTCACGACGAGGAGTCGATGCGCATGATCGTCGGCCATCTCGAAAGCCAGGTGCGTCCGACTGACGAGCGCGCGCTCGGGCTGATCGGCAGCTATCCCGGCCGCCCGTTGGCGGTGACGGCGGTGCGTGCTCAGCACGACCCGGCTAGCGGCGTACTGCAGTGGGATACCTGGCACTCTTACCCACAGTCCGGCGAAGTCGTCGTCACGACCAGCACCATCCGTGAGCGAACCGGAGACACAGACCGATGACCTTTCGAAACGGCGGCGGATCCGAGGATCCCAGAGCACTTCTGCGCTTCATGCGCAACGCGCTCATCGGGATCATCGCACTGGTCGCTTTCGCCGTCCTCGTCGTCACGTGCAACGTCGATGGCAAGCCGACCCAGCCCACGCGCACCCCTACCTACACCTATCCCACAACGAGCAGGCCCACCACCAGCAGTCCCACTACCAGTACTTCCGCCACCTCCGAAGCACCCACCGATCCGGGAGCGCTCGGTGCCCTGAATGCCCGCGACTACATCGAGAAGCGGTACCACCGCAAAGCCGGCCTGGACGAAGGATCCTCGCTGACCGGCTACGTCGCCGACGGTGACGTAGCCACCGTCGCCGAAGAAATTTCGCAATCGGAGCGGCCCACCGATACCCGGCCTGGTGCAACGGGCTATGGCAATGTCGCGGGATCCACGTTCTTGCAGTACCCGAAGTACATCGTCGGCCTGTTCCCCTACGGCGCCGACAAGACCCGCGTGATGGTGAGCAAGGACTACCGCACCGGCCTCAACCACTACCACGGCTACATCGGCAGCTACTGGGTCCCGACGCCCCACTACTCTGGCCGGGGCAACAGCTACCGCGGCGGCGGTAGTGGGTCGGGCAAATAGACCAAACCGCGCACCTCAACGGGCACCTACGAACGAAGGACGACTATGGATGAGAAGTTCTGGGACGACCTGATCGCGGCCGGCGCCTATTCGGTGGCGGGGATCGTCGCCATGGCAGTCGGCTTCATCGTCCTCGACCTGCTGACGCCGGGCAACCTGCGCGCTCAGGTGTGGTCCGATCGCAACCGCAACGCCGCCGCGCTGGTCGCATCGAACCTCATCGGCATGGTGATCGTCGTCGTGGCGGCGATCGCGGCAAGCGAGGGCGGCTTGGCGAGGGGCATGCTCTACACCGCCGCCTACAGCGCGCTGGGCCTCGTCGCAATGGCGGTTACTTTCGGACTGCTGACGCTGGTCACACCGGGCAAGATCGGCGACGCGATCATGGACGAGCAGCCGCATCCGGCAGTCGCCGTCCACGCGGTGCTCCATATCGCTGCTGCGTGCATCATTGCTGCCGCCATCCTCTGACACCATCGGCGCCGACGCCGGACCTGCGTCCCCGCGCGCGGGCCGTCGGCGGCTCGCGCGCGCGACACTGCTCGCCGTCGTATTCCTCTGCGCCGCCTGCGGACTCGTCTACGAGTTGGCCCTGGTATCGCTGGGCTCCTTCCTGATCGGCAATACCGCGACCCAGGCCTCCATCGTGCTGGCCGTCATGGTGTTCGCGATGGGCATCGGATCTCTGTCGGCCAAACCTCTCCAGCGATGGCCGGTCACGTGGTTTGCCGCCGTTGAACTCACGCTGGCACTGCTCGGCGGTTTGTCGGTCATGGCGTTGTACGCCGCCTTCGCCTACCTATCCCTCTACACCGCGGCACTGGTCGTCGTCGCGTTCGTCCTGGGCCTGCTCATCGGCGCGGAGATCCCGCTGTTGATGGTGCTGCTGCAACGGATTCGACGCCAAGACGCCGGTTCGGCGGTCGCCGACCTGTTTGCCGCCGACTACATCGGTGCGCTGCTCGGCGGACTCGCCTTTCCGTTCCTCCTTCTACCTGCGTTCGGGCAGCTGCGCGGGGCGATCGTCGTCGGCCTCATCAACGCCGTCGCCGGAGTCCTGCTGGTCGTCGTGCTGTTTCGGCGCGACCTGTCGCGACGAGGGCTGGCGGCAGTCGGCGCCGGGGCGACGACGGTGATCACGCTCCTCGTCGCCGCGTTCGCGTACTCGGGCACATTCGAAGTCACCGCGCGCCAAGCGCTCTACCGCGATCCCATCGTGTTCGCACAGCGAACTCCCTACCAGGAGATCGTGATGACCTCGGCCCCTTCCCTGCGCGGAGCCGAAGACATTCGCCTGTTCCTCAACGGAGACCTCCAGTTCGCCTCACCAGACGAGTATCGCTATCACGAGTCACTGGTTCATCCTGCGATGGCCAACCGTCCTCGCCGGGTGCTGATCCTCGGCGCCGGGGACGGACTCGCGCTGCGCGAGGTGCTGACCTACCCGACGGAATCGGTCACCCTCGTCGAGCTCGACCCGGTGATAATCCGGCTCGCACAGACCGACTCGCGCCTGACCAGACTCAATCGCGGTTCAATGACCGATTCCCGTGCCCGCGTGATCGCTGCCGATGCATTCAACTGGCTGCGGACCACCGACGAGAAGTTCGACGCGATCATCGTCGACCTGCCCGACCCCGACGAGACCGCGACGGCCAAGCTCTATTCGACCGAGTTCTATGCGCTCGTCGCCGCTCACCTCGCGCCCGGCGGCGTCGTCACAGTGCAGGCCGGGTCACCGTACTTTGCGCCGCGCTCCTTCTGGTGCATCGGCGCGACCCTCGCCGACGCCGGTCTGACGGTGCTGCCGTACCACGTCGACGTCCCGTCATTCGGCGACTGGGGCTTCTTCCTCGCCGCGCGCACCAAACCGACGTTGCGAATGGCGCCGGTGGCGCCGACGAGATTCCTCTCCGACGACGAGCTCCGTGCCGCCCAAGTCTTCCCGCGCGACCGTCCGCCGCTTCAGCTACCGCCGTCGACGCTGATGGACCCTCGCATTCTGCGCTACGCCCAGGACGAGTGGAAGCAGTACTGACTGCCCACTCGGCGTTGAAATCGGGCCCAGTCGGCGGATTCCATTGCCCACTCGGCGATGGAGTGGGGCCCAGTCGGGAGTCAGTAGGCGCTGATCTGCACCGACATCGCCGGGTCGGTAGCGACGGTCAGCGGCGACGGCTCCGCGCCGCCGGCGATAACGTGCGCGCCCAGGGTCGCGATCATCACGCCGTTGTCGGTGCACAACCGCGGCTTGGGCACCCGCAATTCGATGCCCGCGGCATCGCAACGCTCCTGCGCCAACGACCGGATGCGGGAGTTGGCGGTCGCTCCGCCCCCCAACACCAGCGTCGACACCCCGAAGTCCTCGCACGCCCGCAACGCCTTGAGCGTCAACACATCGGCGACCGCCTCTTGGAACGAGGCCGCGACGTCGGCCAGCGGCACGTCCTCGCCGCGGCGCTCGCACCCCTCCACGTAGCGTGCGACGGCTGTCTTCAACCCGGAGAACGAGAAGTCGTACCGCGCATCCCGCGGACCGGTCATCCCTCGGGGAAAGGCGATCGCGGTGGGGTCGCCGTCGCGCGCCAGCTCGTCGATGGCCGGTCCACCCGGATAGCCCAGGCCCAACAACCGCGCGACCTTGTCGAACGCCTCACCGGCGGCATCGTCGACGGTGGTGCCAAGTTCCTCGATCGGCTCCCCCAGGTCGGTGACGCGCAACAGGTGCGTGTGCCCGCCGGAGACCAGCAGCGCAATGCACGGCGGCATCGGCCCGTGCTCCAACGTGTCGACCGCGACGTGCCCGCCGAGGTGGTTCACCGCGTACAGCGGCACGTCCCAGGCCAGGGCATACGCCTTGGCTGCGGCGACGCCGACGAGCAGCGCCCCGGCCAGGCCCGGGCCGATCGTCACCGCGATCGCATCGGGCTTATCGATCCCCGCGGCGGCCAGCGCTCGGCGCATCGTCGGCACCATGGCCTCCAGGTGCGCACGAGAGGCGACCTCGGGCACGACGCCGCCGTAGCGGGCGTGCTCGGCGACCGAGGAGGCCACCTCGTCGGCCAGCAGCCGCAGCGGGCCGCCGTCGGCGTCGGGATCCCACGCCACGATCCCGACGCCGGTCTCGTCGCACGAGCTCTCGATGCCCATCACGATCAGCGGTTCAGGCATCGGGGTCCTCCGGCATCTTCTGACTCCCAGCGCTGGGACGGATCATCGTGTACGCGTCGGCCCCCGACGGTTGGTAGTACCCCTTGCGCACACCGCATCTGGTGAACCCGACACTCTCGTACAGCCCGATCGCCGGGTCGTTGTCGACGCGGACCTCCAGGAACACCGGCGCGTCGCGCACATCGGCCACGGCCAGCATCTCCTCGAGCAGTGCGCGCCCGATCCCCTGGCCGCGGTGCGTCAAGTCCACCGCGATGGTGTGGATCTCGCATTCGTGGTCGTCGGCACTTCCGAGGATCGAGATGCCCGCGTATCCAATCGGGGTGCCGCCCAAAGCCTCGCGGGCAGCGAAATAGCGGTTGTAGGGCGCTTTGATCTCGGCTCGAAAGGCCGCCGCCGACCACGGAGACTCGTCGGCGAACAGCTGCTGCTCCAACTCCGCACACCGTGCGACGTCGGCCAACTTCAGTTCGTCGATCAGCGTCATGCGCGCGCCCGCTTCTTCTTCTGATCAGCGAGTTCGACGGCATCGGGGCGGCGCAGATATAGCGGCAGCAGCGGATCGGGCTCGGCACCGGCCAGCACCGCGTCAGCGGCGATCGTGGCGAGGCTGACGACGTCAGGACCACAGTCACGGGATATCGATACACCGAGCTCGGCTAGCGCCTCACCTGGCACTCGACCACCACTCAGCAGCGCTGGCACCCCCGCGACGAGGTCGATCTGCTCACCCGCGAGTTCGTCGACGAGCACGGCCGGCGCGATGACTCCCGGTCCGGCAACGCACTCACCGTCGAGAAAGCGCGCCCAATAGACCTCTCGCCGTCGCGCGTCGGTCACGACGAGGACCGACCGCGTCCCGCTCTCCCGAACCGCCACGGCGGCGATGGCATCAAGACTGCACACTCCGTACACCGGAATCCCCAGCGCATCGCCGTACGCGGCAGCCGTCGCCATTCCGACGCGCAGCCCGGTGAACGGGCCCGGTCCGCAGCCCACGACGACAGCGTCCAAGTCGGCACCGTCCCAGCCCGCCTCCAGCAGGCAATCGGCCATCAACGTCGTCAGCGTCTCGGCGTGGCGACGCTCATCGGCCACCACCCGCGAAGACACCTCGCGGGCGCCCGACGCGGTGACCGCCGCCAACCCGGTGACCACGGCGTGGGTCGCGGTGTCGATCACGAGAACCCGCCGCTCAGTCACCGGCCCACTCCCAACTCACGGTGCGCACATCCGATTCCGGTTCGCGCGACAACCGCACCAACAGGTGCCGCCCGGCCAGACGCTCGGCCACCCCGGCACCCCATTCGACGACCACGACCGAGTCGGCGAGATCGGTGTCAAGGTCCAGTGCATCGAGTTCGTCGAGGATCGCGGTGTTCACCGACGCGGCGTCGTCAGCTCCGCCCCCCAGACGGTAGGCGTCGACGTGGACCATGCCCGGGCGGGTGGGATCGGCCGACCGGTGGGCGCGGGCGATCACAAACGTCGGCGACGTCACGCGGCCGAGCACGCCCAGCCCGGCGCCGATGCCCCGGGCCATCGCCGTTTTCCCTGCGCCCAGAGGACCGTCGAGGATCACCAGGTCGCCGGCCCGCAACGTCGCGGCCAGCGACGCACCGAACTCTTCAGTGTCGGCGACGTCGGGCAGTACGGCACTGCCCGATTCGGCGGTCACCGCTGCCTTCGCTGCCACCAGCGGCGGCGCACCGGCTCCGGCTCTACGACCGGTTCGACGATGACGGGATGCTCAACCGGTTCGCGGGAGGCGAGCTCTTCGCGCACGCGGGTGATCAGCCCGTCCAGGATCTCGTCGACCTCGGTCGGGCGCTCCATGGCGACCATGTGACCGGCCCCCTGGATGATGGTCAGCCGGCACTTCTCCCCCAGCGACCCGTACAGCGAGTACGAGTTCTGGAACGGCGTCATGCAGTCCTCGTCGCCGCACACGACGACGCTGGGCACCGTCGCCAGCACCGGGAGCGCAGCCGACTCGTCGTGCACCTCCAGGACGTGGAGGAATCCGACGATCGTTTCCAGCGGAGTCTGGCGGATCATCCGCTCGACCGCCCGCGCCGTCGCCGGACTGTAGAAGTCGGGCCCGAAACTGGCCGCGAGCAGGACCGGCTCCAGTGCGCGGCGGGCACGTGTCCGGCCCGCCTGGATGAACCAGGGCGCACGCCGCACCGCGAGACGGAACGCGTTGATCACCGGATTCTGGAGGCCCTCGCCCACCCCGGCCTCGGTGATCCCGCGTGCGGCCGTGGCCACCAACCCGACGCCGACGACCCGGCCACCTGGTGCGAACAGCGCGGGATGCCGACGGGCCAGCGCCATCGTCGCCATGCCACCCATCGAATGCCCGACGACGACGACGGGACCCGTCGGCGCAAGTGCCCGCAGCACCAGTGCCAGGTCGTCGCCGAGCTGGCTCATCGTCATCGTCTGCGGCGGCGCCGCATCGCTGCGACCGTGCCCACGGTGGTCGTAGAACACCAGTCGGGTCCGCTCGCCCCAGGTTGGCGCGAGCGCGGTGCGCTGGAAGTACCAGGAACTCATCCGCAACGAGAATCCGTGCACGAATACGACCGTCAGATCGGGATCGTCGACGTCGTTGACGACGCGGGCGGCCAGGCGCACACCGTCGTCGGTGATGACGCAGCGGTCGGGCTCGCGGTACATCGAATCGAACCGGATGTCGGCGAACGGGTCGTCCAACCCCGCGCGCGCCTGCGTCACCTGCCGGGTGACGCCGGTCGCCGCGAGGCTGCCGAGCATCGAGACCCCCGCACTGGCCTTGCGGCGCCGGATCATCGGCTCCTCATCGTCGAGGGCGATATCGGCCCGCACCCCGCGTCCACGCGCCATCACGACTGCCCGCCCACGTAGCGGCGGGCGATGCGCCCGCCGATGCCGGTGATGATCTCGTAGTCGATGGTGTCGCTCATCTCCGCCCATTCGCCCGCGGTGGGGGCGTCATCTGCGCCGGTTCCAAACAGTTCGACCTCGTCACCTTCGGTGACGCCGCCCCCGTCCGGTCCGAGGTCGACGACGAACTGGTCCATACACATCCGCCCGATCCCGGGGAAGTCACGCCCGTTGATCCGCACGCGCAACTTTCCCGACAGTGCTCGGGGCACACCGTCGGCGTAGCCGACTGGGACGATCCCGACGACCGTGTCAGCGGGCGCCACGTAGGTGAGGCCGTACGAGACGCCCCCACCGGCGGCCACCCGTTTGACGAGCGATACCTCGCTGCGCAACGTCATCGCCGGGATCAGCGGTGCATCGCTGTGGTTCGGCACCGGATTGAGGCCGTACAGGGCGACCCCTGGGCGCACCGCGTCGAAAGCCAGGTCGGGACGGGTCAGCGCCGCGGGCGAATTCGCCAGGTGCACCAATTCGGGGACACCGCCGACCGCGGCCAGGTCTGCGACGGCCGCGCGCAACCCGGCGGCCTGCGCATCGTTGGCGGGGTGGTCAGGTTCGTCGCTGCACGCAAGGTGCGCCATCACCCCGCGCAATGCGACGGCACCGGCGGCATGTGCACGGGCGAATGCCTCGATGAAGACCTCCCACTCGGCCCATCCCACGCCGCTGCGGTTCATCCCGGTGTCGACCTTGACGGTCAGCGTCGCCGGTTCACCGCGACGTGCGGCGGCGTCGACGACGGCGTCGAGTTGGCGCGGCGAGGAAACAGCAATGTCCACGCCGCCGGCGATCGCAGCCTCGAAATCGGTGTCGGGGACGTGCAACCAGGCGGTCACGGGCGCGGTGATCCCACCCTCGCGCAGCGCGAGGGCCTCGGCCACCTGGGAGACCCCGAGTCCGACGACACCGGCCTCGACGAGGGCGCGCGCGACGGGCAGCGCACCGTGTCCGTAGCCGTTTGCCTTCACGACGGCGAGCGCACCCACCCCCGCGACGTCGGTGACGACGCGGAGGTTGTGGGTGATCGCCGCCAGATCGACGATGGCGGTGCCCATGGAGGTGGTGCCGACAGATGATTGCATCGAGAAGATATTGTCTCAGATCCGCGCGAGATTACGACTTCGCCCCGGCTTGGGCCCGCAACCGCCGAATCGCATCGCTGATGGCCGCTACCAGCCCGGATGCCCCGATCGGCGCCCCGGGGGACCCCGCGGCAATGTGTGCGGCAACACTGTGAGCGCGCGCTCCCATGGCCGCGGCGACGTTCGCGGGCAGCCCGGTGGCCAACAATGCGCCGATGATCCCCGACAGCACATCGCCCGATCCGGCGGTCGCCGCCCACGACGATCCGGCCTCGTTGACCAGGACAGCGCCATCCCCCGCAGCGATCAGCGTCGCTCGGCCCTTCAACAGTACTGTTGCACCGAGGTCGGCAGCACAGGCGGTGACCGCGGCCACCCGGTCGGCACCGAGGGGCTCCCCGGTCAGCCGGGCGAACTCCCCGGCGTGCGGGGTGAGCAGCGTCGGCGCGCTGCGGTGGGCCAGCAGATCGCGATGGGCCGCCAGCAGGGTGATGCCGTCGGCATCGACGAGGACGGGGACGTCCGCAGCCAGAACGGTGCGCAGGCGGTCCAGTGCGGTGTCGTCGGTGCCGAGGCCGGGGCCCACGACCCACGCCTGCACCTTCCCCGCGTCAGCCACGTCGGACACTGCCACGACTTCCGGGTACCGGTCGACGACGGCCGTGGCCGCCGGGCCGACGTAGCGCGTCATCCCCGACGTCGCAGCGACCGCGGCTCCGGTGCACAACAGCGCCGCCCCGGGATAGGTGGCCGACCCCGCGACGATCCCGACGACTCCCTGCCGGTACTTGTCGTCGAACGGGCCGGGCACCGGCCACGCCGCACCGACCTGCTCGTCGGACAGCGACACCAGCTCGGCGTCGTGCCCGGGGTCCTGTCCCAGCCCGATGTCTACGACGACGACCCGACCGCACTGCGGCGCGGCCAGGACGTGGGCGCGCCGCGGCACACCGAAAGTCACGGTGAGGTCGGCGCGCACGGCCGAGTCGTTCACGACGCCGGTGTCGGCGTCGACACCGGATGGGACGTCCACAGCGACGACCAGCGCCGACGGGCAGTGCGCGCGCACCGCGTCGAATACCGACGCGGCGTTCGGGCGCAACGGACCGGAGCCGCCGATGCCCACCACCCCGTCGACGATCACATCGAGCGGCCCGAAGGCGTCGACGACACGACCGCCGGCGCCGCGCAGGGCAGCGAGTCCGCCGTCGTGTGCGCGCTCAGGCGCAAGCAGCACCGCCGACACCGCGGCACCGCGGCGGGCAAGGATGGCGCCGGCGTAGAGGGCGTCGCCACCGTTGTCACCGGAGCCGACGACCAGTCCGACCCGACGGCCATACACGCCACCGTCGCGCAGCGCGTTGATGATGGCCGACGCCAACCCGTGCGCCGCCCGGCCCATGAGGACGCCGTTTGCCAGCAGCCCGGTGGCCTGCTCGGCAGCGCGGATCTGGGCGACGGTGGGATAGTGCACGAGGGTGCTATTCGACCGTGACGGACTTCGCAAGATTGCGCGGCTTGTCGACGTCGTAGCCGCGCTCGTCGGCGACGGTCGCCGCGAAAACCTGCAACGGGATGGTCGACACCAGGGGCTGCAGCAGCGTGGAGATGTGCGGGATCGGAATGAAGTGGTCGGCGACGGCGCGCGCGGACTCGTCGTCGGCCTCGGCGATCACGATGGTCTCGGCGCCGCGCGCCTGGACCTCGCGGATGTTGCTGACCATCTTCGAGTGCAGCACCGCACGACCCTCCGGCGACGGCATCACCACGAACACCGGCAGCCCGGCCTCGATGAGCGCGATCGGCCCGTGCTTGAGTTCGCCGGCGGCGAAGCCCTCCGCATGGATGTAGGCCAGCTCCTTGAGCTTGAGCGCACCTTCCAGTGCCACCGGGTAGCCGACGTGGCGCCCGAGGAACAGGACCGTGTCGCGGTCGGCCATCGTGCGGGCCAGTTCCCGCACCGGCTCCATCGTGTCGAGCATGTCCTCGACGGCCGCGGCGGCGGCCTCCATATCGTGGAACTCGCGCGTGATCTCATCGGTGAACTTGGTTCCGCGTGCCTGCGCCAGGGCCAGCCCGACGAGGTAGGCCGCGACGATCTGCGCCAGGAAGCACTTGGTGGACGCGACGCCGATCTCCGGGCCGGCGTGCGTGTAGAGCACGGCGTCGGACTCGCGCGGGATCTGGGCGCCGTTGGTGTTGCAGATGGCCAGCACACGGGCGTTCTGATCCTTCGCGTGGCGCACCGCCTCCAGGGTGTCGGCAGTCTCGCCGGACTGCGAGATCGCGACGACGAGCGTCGAGCGGTCCAGCACCGGGTCGCGGTAGCGGAACTCGCTGGCCAGCTCCACCTCGACGGGCAGGCGCGTCCAGTGCTCGATGGCGTACTTGGCGAGCATCCCGGCGTGGTAGGCGGTGCCGCAGGCCACGACGAACACCTTGGAGACCTCGCGCAGTTCGTCGTCGGAGATGCGCTGTTCGTCGAGGATGATCTGCCCGTCGCGCAGATGCCCCATCAGTGTGTTGGTCAGCGCATCGGGCTGCTCGGCGATCTCCTTGACCATGAAGTAGTCGTATCCGCCCTTCTCGGCGGCGGCGAGGTCCCAGTCGATATGGAAGGGCTTGCCGCTGCGCGGCTCACCGTCGAAATCGGTGATCGTGTACGAGTCCGCGGTGATGACGACGACCTCGTCCTGGCCGAGCTCCACGGCGTCGCGGGTGTGCTCGATGAACGCGGTCACGTCGGAGCCGACGAACATCTCACCGTCGCCAACGCCGACCACCAGCGGTGTCGACCGGCGCGCGGCGACGATGGTGTCGGGGTGGTCGGCATGGGTGAAGACCAGGGTGAACGCGCCCTCGAGCCGGCGCAGCACGGCGTAGGCGCTGGCGACGAAATCACCGGCGGTCTCTCCCGAGGAGTAGGCGCGCTGCAGCGAGTGGACGGCCGTCTCGGTATCGGTGTCGGAGTTGAAGTCGACGCCCAGTGATTCGAGCTCGGCCCGCAGCGGGGCGTAGTTCTCGATGATGCCGTTGTGCACGACGGCGATCTTGCCGTCGGCAGACAGGTGCGGGTGGGCGTTGCGGTCGGTGGGCTTGCCGTGGGTGGCCCAGCGGGTGTGGCCCATGCCGGTGGTGCCGGTCAGCGTGTCGGCGCCGACCAGCGCGATCTGCTTGTCGAGGTTCTCCAGCCGGCCGGCCTTCTTTTCGACGACGAGACCCCCGTGACCGTCGAGGATCGCGACTCCGGCGGAGTCATATCCGCGGTACTCCATCCGGCGCAATGCATCGACCACGATGCCCAGCGCCTGGCGCTTGCCGACGTACCCGACGATTCCACACATAGTGCTCCAGGGTACCTAGGAGCCGCGCAACGCCCGAATCGACGAGAGTGCGACGCCGCCCGACGACGACTTCTTCGGGGCGGGCGGACCACTGAACAGCTTGTCGATGTGGGAGCGGTCGTCCTCGTCGGGTTGCGACGGGTCGACGTTGGTAGCGATGCCCAGCACGGCGTCGGCGTCGGTGAACGCCTCGTATGTTTCGTCGCCACCGAGGGTGGCCAGGAAGAATCCCGTCAACAGCGCCCGGACTGTCGAGTGCGTTGCCTTGTCGGCACCGTTGATGCCGACCAACGACTTCGGGGTGCGCCGCTCCAACAGGCCGCGGCTGCCGGCGCCGGGCAGGGCTCGCAACGTCACCGGCCCAGCCAGCGTGCGCGCCAGCGGCAGCGGGTTGGCGTCGTAGGTGTCGAGCGTCTGACCCGCGGCGATGACCATCGCTGGGGCGTCGACGACAGACGCGGCAGCAAAGGCCGCGGGCGTCGACTGCGACGGGAAGACGGCAGCGACGGCATCGACGGGCACCTGGACCGTGGCTTCGAGGATGTCGGGTCCGGCGGCGTACACGGCAGCCGAGGCTCCAAAACCGTGCCCCGCGAGTCCGCGCCGCTGATCGTCGACGGTGACGTTCTCGGCCAGGCCCAGGCGGACCCCGGGCAGTCGGTCCAGCGCCGTGCGCAGCCCGGCAGCCAGGACGACGTCCGATGGCGTGAACCCGCGCTCGACGTCGGGTGCGGCGACCACGATGCCGTGGCTCGCGAGGTGGAACAGCAGGTCGCGATACCGGCCGGAGTCAGCCATCCATGCGTGCGCAAACGCCACCAGCGGCAGCCCGGTGCCCTTCTCCGGGGTGAAGATCTGTCCCCGCACGCCGACGAATCCGAGGTCGCCACGCAGGACACGGTGCGGGCCGCGCCGCGCCAATACGGTCATCAACTCGTCCGGCGGCGGCGGTGGCACGTCCTTCTTCTTTCTGCCTGTCACGGTCCGAGCTTAAGCCCACCAACCCGCGCGTTGTAGCAGGCGTCGGGATTGGCCCCCGGACAAACCGCGGTCACCGACACCAGACGGTCGGTCACGCATCGACTCTCCGGTGACGGGCGCCCCGTCCGAGTTCGGCGTCACGGCAGCGGCGGCCGCGGCGGCGTCGATTGCCTCGATGCACTCGGACGCGGCCACGCGGATCCACTCGGCCACAGCCCGGTTGCGGGTCACCGCCCCCCGATCAGGACGAGATCGGCGTCGGGCCCGCCGTCGAGTTCGCCGAGCAGACCGTCGATCCGGGCGAGGCCCGCGCGGGCATATCCGGCCGCCGGGTGCTCGTCCCCGGAGTCGGCGAACAGATCGTCGGCGCCGTCGGCGTCGGGGTCGGCGAACACACCGGCCACACCGTCAGCCGCTTCGTCGGCCAGCCGGGCGAGCCGGGCGCATACGGCGGAAACGCCGTGCCAGGCGGCCTCCGCGGCCTCCCGGATCCCGTCGAGGACGTCGAGGTCGGCGCGCAACCGCTCCGGCAGGCCCGCCATGACCGCCAGCGGATCGTCGCCTCCCCCGACCTCCGAAAGGCCCAACCCTTGCGTCCGCGCCCGCAACGCCAGGACCTGCGCCCACCGCTCGCGCAGCGCCTCACCGGCCGTACCGAGCACGGCAGTATCGGAAGCGAGTCGCTCGACGTCGACCCCGAGCATGCGCGCCACGGTCACGGCGCCACCCCGCCCATCCGCGCGGACAGTCCCGATATCCGCCGCGCCGCCGCACCGTCGGCCGCCGCGATCGTCGACGAGCATGCGGTCAACCCGCGCGCCGCCGCCCGCAGCTCGATCGCACGTCCCTCCAGTCGCGCTGTCACCGCATCGACGGCCGGGCGATAGCCGGTGCCACCGCGGCCGCGCACACCGCCGTATCCCCCGGCGCGCAGCAGCGCCACGTGTTCGTCGATGGCGTCGGCCACCCGACGACAGTCATGGGCTAGCCGCGCCGCCTCGCCCGAATCCAACCGAATCCCGCGCATTGTGCTCACATCCCTTAGACGCACCGCGCCCCCGAACGGTTCCACTATTTGTTCCAGCGTTAACAGCTGTGCAACAACCGGGCCGTTGACTCATAGGCAGGCGATCGATTGATCAGTCGGCCCACGAGTCACCTGGAAGGACATTGCCCATGCCCGAGATGACGCTCATCGTGAAATGGCCCGACGGCCTGCTGCAGGAGTGCTGCGCACCGAGCCTGGCGCTGTACGACCACTTCGCCGAGGGCGTGACCTACACCGTCGCCCACTTCCGCAGCCAGATGTTGGACGCGCTCGACGGTGTGCTCGGCGACGCCCGCTCCCGCCTCGGCTTCACGCGCACCTCACCGGCGGCCACCGCCGAGCAGGTGAAAGCCGCCGCAGCGCGGTTCGCCGCGTCCGACAAGGTACGGGTCATCTCCATGTACCCACCACTGAAGACCGCCGCACGCGAGCCCCAACCCCTCCGGTGGTCGTCCTGAGGCAGGACGACCACCGCGGCTGATCAGCCTGGCGTTTTCACCGGTTTCCGGGCACAAGTCCATGCTGATCACGCAGTGCACCGCCGCCTATCCCGTCGTCCCGACGACCGATAGCCTGTGGACATGGCGAACAACTTCATCCGCACGCTCGCGAAGAGCTCACGGACGCTGGCGACCCGCGCGGCCCTTCAGCGCGCCTTCACCGTCGGTGACCTGACCGACATCGTGGCGCCCATCGACCTGTCGGGCAAGAAGATCGTCGTGACCGGCGCCTCGTCGGGAATCGGCGAAGAAGCCGCCCGACAGCTGGCCGCCGAGGGTGCCACCGTGATACTCGTCGCGCGTGGCATCGGTGAGCTCGAACGCGTCGCGAGCGAGATCTCCGCAGGCGGGGGCTCCGCGTTCGCGGTGTCGGGCGACCTCTCCACCGAGAAGGGTGTCGGCGACGTCCTCGACGCGGTGCTGACTCGCTTCGGCACACCCGACATCATCGTCAACAACGCCGGTCGCTCGATCCGCCGCTCGGTCGCCGATTCGACGGGCCGCATGCATGACTTCCAGCGCACGATGGCGATCAACTACTTCGGCCCGATCGGATTGACGCTCGGCGTCCTCGACGAATTCCTGCGCCGCGACAGCGGGCAGTTCATCAACGTCTGCACGTGGGGCGTCACCAACGGCTCGATGCCGCGCTTCGCCGCCTACGCCGCATCGAAGGCCGCGTTGGCCGCGTTCGGCCGCAGCCTCGCCGCCGAGTTGCTCGACACGGGGGTGAGCGTCACCAACGTGTGCTTCCCGCTGGTGAACACGCCGATGATCGCGCCTACCGCCGAGTATGAGCGAGTGCCGTCACTGTCAGCTCATGACGCCGGCGAGTGGATCGTCTACGCCGCGAAGCACCGGCCGCTGGAGATCATGCCGCGCTATGCGCGCGCCCTGCGCGGCGTCACGGCGATCTCGGCGTCGTGGGCCGACGGGATACTCGCACGCGGAGTCATCTAACACTCGGACCGGCTGCCGATTTCCGCGTGACCGTGATTCAGCGGTCGTAGGTCCAGCGGCCCCGCGTGCACTGCATTGCGCGCCCGTTGGGTCCGCGCGCCGTGATGTATTGGCCGGTGCACTTGGTCGCGGGCTTGCGCGCCTGCGGGTCGACGCCGTTGATCTGCACCCACCGGTGGGCACCCGAGCCCATCCGCGCGCAGACGACCTTGCCCCGAACACCGTTGCGGATGCGATTGACCTGCCTCTCCCCGCACGGGCGCCCCACGCCGGGCAGCCTGTTGCTGCCGGGGCGGGCCTGATTGCGCTGACCGGGCTTGCGCTGCTTCGGTTTGCCCGCCTTGCGCTGGTCGGCCGAACCGCGATGCACCTTCTTCTCGACCAGGGCGGGCCCGAACGGGTTGTCGGCCGGGTTCTGCGAGAGCGACCCGAAGTCCAGCACCGCTGAGCGGCCCGCGGGCACCGGCTTCGCGCCGGGTCCGACAGCACCGATAGTCGCGACGGCTCCGACGCCGAGGCCCAAGACAACCGCGCCGGCCAAAGCCGCACGGGTAAGCGCGGATCGCTTTGTCCGCTTAGTCACACCAGTCACATCAGTAACAATAGGGGTGGTTGTGCTGCACCCGGGTCGCGGCAGGGTCTCGGTTGGGCGTCGGTGCGTTGGTCCCGCTAGGCTCCCGCGCCGGCCACCACGTCGGCGATGCGCGCGGCAATCCCGTGCGCCGCGTCGGCGGTCGGCGCCTCGACCATCACCCGGACGAGCTGCTCGGTACCCGAAGGACGCAAGAGCACCCGGCCCTGACCGGCGAGTTCGGCCTCAGCGGCGGTGACGGCGTCGCGGACCGTCTCCGCTTGCGCGACGGCGTGCTTGTCGGCAACGCGGACGTTGATCAGTTCCTGCGGCAGCACCGTCATGATCGACGCCAAGCAGGCCAACGACTGCCGGGTGGACGCCAACTGCTCCATCAGGAGCAAGCCGGTGAGGATGCCGTCGCCGGTCGTACCGGCCGCGGGAACGACGATGTGCCCGGACTGCTCGCCGCCCAGCGCATATCCGCCGCGGCGCAGTTCCTCGAGCACGTAGCGGTCGCCGACGGCGGTGGTGCGCAGCTCGATGCCGGCCTTTTCCATCGCCAGGTGCAGCCCCAGGTTGCTCATCACCGTCGCGACGAGCACCCCGTCGGCCAGGTTCCCCTTCTCGGCCATCGCGGTGGCCAGGACGGCCATGATCATGTCGCCGTCGACGAGATTCCCGTCGGCGTCGACGGCCAGGCAGCGGTCGGCGTCGCCGTCATGGGCCAGGCCCAGGTCGGCGCCGTGCTCGAGCACCGCGGCGGTGAGCTTTTCCATGTGCGTGGAGCCGCAGGCGTCGTTGATGTTGAGGCCGTCGGGGTCGGCGAAGATGGGGATGACCGTGGCACCCGCGGCGCGATAGGCCTGCGGACCGAGCTGCGACGCAGCACCGTTGGCGCAGTCGACGACGACGGTGAGGCCCGACAGGTCGATGTCGACCTGCTCGGCGAGGTGGTCCAAGTAGCGCTGCGCCGAGTCCGGCGCCTCGCGCAGGCGGCCGATGTCGGCGCCGGTGGGCCGGGGCACGGTCTCGACGGTGGTCATGGCCGCCTCGATGCGGTTCTCCACCTCGTCGTCGAGTTTGTGCCCGCCGGGCCCGAAGATCTTGATGCCGTTGTCGGGCATCGGGTTGTGCGACGCGGAGATCATGACGCCGAAGGTGGCGTCGTAGTCCGCGGTCAGGAAGGCGACCGTCGGGGTGGGGACCACGCCGAGTCGGATCGCGTCCACACCGTGGGCGGCAAGGCCGGCACACACGGCGGCCTCGAGGAATTCACTCGACGCGCGCGGATCGCGGCCCACGACCGCCACGGGCCGGTCCGAATCCGACCCGGGGGTGTGTAGAACTTCCGCGGTGGCCGCGGCCAGGCGCAACGCGAGCTCGGCAGTGAGCTCGTCGTTGGCCCGGCCGCGGACGCCGTCGGTTCCGAACAGACGGGACACGCGGTTCAGCGCTTGCTGTACTGCGATGCCTTGCGGGCCTTCTTCAGGCCGTACTTCTTGCGCTCGACGGCACGCGGGTCACGCGTGAGGAAGCCGGCCTTCTTCAGCGCCGGACGATCCTCGGGGCTGACCTCGATCAGCGCACGGGCGATCGCGAGACGCAGGGCGCCGGCCTGACCCGAGGGGCCGCCGCCGCCCAGGCGGGCGTAGATGTCGAACGACTCGGTGCGGTCGACGGTCACCAGCGGCGACTTGACGAGCTGCTGGTGCACCTTGTTGGGGAAGTAGGTCTCCAGGTCGCGCCCACCGTTGAGGTGGAACTGGCCGGTGCCGGGCACCAGGCGCACGCGCACGACAGCCTCCTTGCGGCGGCCGACGGTCTGGATCGGGTGGTCGATGACCACCGGCGCACGCTCCACGGCGGGGGCGGCGGGCGCCTCCGACTCGGTGGTGTAGTCGTCGGTGGCGATCTCCACGGCGTCGACCTCGATGTTCTCTTCAGTCACGTTCTCGTCGCTCACTGGGCCACCTGCTTGATCTCGAAGGGGACGGGGCGCTGGGCCGCGTGCGGATGATTCGGGCCGGCGTACACCTTGAGCTTGGAGCCCATGGCACGACCGAGCTTGTTCTTCGGCAGCATGCCCTTGATGGCCTGCTCGACGGCGCGCTCCGGCTTGGTCGCGAGCAGGTCGCCCAGCGACGTGGACTTGAGGCCACCGGGGTGTCCCGAGTGGCGGTACTTCATCTTGCCGCTGGCCTTGTTGCCGGTGATGGCGACCTTGTCGGCGTTGACGACGATGACGAAATCGCCGCCGTCGATGTGGGGTGCGTAGGTCGGCTTGTGCTTGCCGCGCAGGAGCGTCGCGCTCTGCACGGCGAGGCGGCCGAGCACCACGTCGGTGGCGTCGATGACATGCCACGTACGCGTGATGTCACCCGCCTTCGGGGTGTAGGTAGACACGGTTGATCCTCAACTCTTTGTCGTGACTGCTGGTCAAGGTGGCTCGACGGAGTGATTCCCGGCGACCAGTTGGGACCCGGGAGCTCCGAAAACGCCGAAACACCGAGGAGCCAGAGTACGGGAGTGCCCAGGTCAGGGTCAAAACGACGATAGGGTCGGTTCATGACCCAAACGTGGACGATCGGCCCCGCCGACGGCGAGCTGCTCCTCAAGACCGACAAGACCGGCCCCGCCGCCAAGACCGGACATCGGTTGACCATCGGGTTCAACGACTGGACGGGCTCCGTCGACGTCGACGACACCACGCCGCAGAAGGTTTCGCTGGCGGTCGTCGTCGACTCCATGGAGGTGCTCAGCGGCGAGGGCGGCCTCACCCCGATGACCGGGGCGGAAAAGGCAATCGCCCGGTCCAACGCGCTCAAGTCGCTGAAGGCCTCGAAGTCCCCGACCATCACGTTCACCACCAGCAACGTCTCCCCCACCGACGGTGGTTACCGTCTCGACGGTCAGCTCACCGTCGCCGGCACGACCGTCCCGCACACCGTCGACGTGGCCGTCGCCGACGCGGATTCCGGCGCGAAGGTGAGTGCGACGACGACGGTCAGCCACAAGGCCGTCGGGATCAAGCCGTATTCGCTGGCCATGGGTGCGTTGAAGGTCGCCGACGAGGTGGGGATCGAGTTCCACGCCACCGTCGGCGCCTCCGAGTGAGGCACCGGTGCCGAGCACCCGCAAGGGCCACCGCACCGAAGAGGCGTTCCTCGCCGCCGCCCGCGAGTGTTTTGCCACGCTCGGCTATCTGAACACCAAGATCGCCGACATCTCCGCGGCCGCAGGTCGCTCGACCGCGTCGTTCTACAACTACTACGACAACAAGGAACAGATCCTCGAGGCGCTCCTGGGCGACTTCGCGACGTCGGTCGTGGAAGCATCGCTCACCACCGGGCACCACGATCCGTACGAAGGCGTCACCGCCGCGGTCACCGCGTACTGGAAGATGTACAAGGAGTACCTGCCGGAGATGATCGGCCTGCAGCAGATGGCGCTGACCGATCCCGGCTTCCGCCAGCGCCTCCTGGAGACGCGGGCCGCGGGGATCAAGCAGATCCTCGTCGGTCTGCACCGCGCCGAGGACTTGGGCTACACCGTCGACCTGCCCCTCGACCTCCTCGCGTCGGCGCTGACGTCGACGCTGGAGTCCAACTGCTCGGTGTGGCTCGCCGTCGGCGGGGACATCGGAATCCCACCGCCCGACGACGAGACAGCGATCCGGGTCCTCAGTGCGATCTGGTACCGCACCGTCTACAGCGGCCCGCCCGCGCCGGCCTGACTCGCCTCGATCAGCCCTTCTTGCGACCGCCGGTGAACCCGAACAGGTGGCCGGCGACGCGTCGCATCTGAATCTCCTCCGCGCCCTCGGTGATGCGGTAGCGGCGGTGGTGGCGGTAGATGTGCTCGAACGGCAAGTGCCGGCTGTAACCCATACCGCCGTGCACCTGCATGGCCCGGTCGGCAGCGTCGCACACGAGCCGGTTGGCCCGGTAGTTGCACATCGACACGTGGTCCGACAGTTCCATGTGGTCGACCGAGTCGAGGTCGGCGGCGGTCTCGCGGATGAGGCTGCGCAGCATCGTCGCCTCCGTGTGCAGTTCGACCAGCGGCCATTGGACGGCTTGACGGGTGGCCAGCGGCGCGCCGAACGTCTCCCGCGTGCGGGCGTAGTCGACCGACTGGTCGATGCAGTACTGGGCCGCGCCCAGGCTCGACGCCGCCTGTCGCAGTCGGTTCTCGTGGACGAAGGCCTGCGCAATCTCCAACCCACGGCCCTCCTCCCCCAGGATCGCCGAGTCGGGCACCCGCACCGAGTCGAACTTCACGTCGGCATGATCGGTCGGCATATTGAGGGTCCACCGGAAGAGCCCGATCTCGACGCCGGGTGTCCGCACGGGAACGATGAAGGCGGTGATGCCGCGCGGATCCCCACCGGATCCCGACGTGCGGGCGAACACGAGGTCGTGGGTCGCAACGTGCATGCCGGTGTTCCAGCGCTTCTCGCCCGTGATGACCCAGTCGTCGCCACTGCGCGTGCCGGTCGTCTCCATCCACGTCGCGTCCGAACCGTGCTCCGGCTCGGTCAGGCCGAACGCCAGGGTGCGCTCGCCGAGAACACCGGGCGCGCCGAACTCTGCGATCTGCTCCGGTGTGCCGAACCGCAGCACCAGGTGCACCGACGGGAAGTTGCCCACCACCGACGACTCGTCCTGCAGGTCGTTGTGCAGCCCCAATCCGCGATGCGCCAGGTGCTCGCGGATGATCGCCATCTCCAGGTTCGATGATGCGTCGCCGCCGACGCTGACCGGCAGGTCGTGGCGCAGGAAACCCGCGCGATCGGCGCGGCTCTTCATCTCGGCGAGCAGTTCCTCCCACTCGCGCCGCGGCAGCCCGCCGCCCTCGAAATCGGTGCGCGCCCATTCCCGGCGGTGGTCGAAGAATCGCTCGTTGTCGTCGGCGGCCTGCAGCGGCACGATCTGCGCGTCGATGAACTCGTCGAGCCGTGTGAGGTACTCGGCGGTCTCGGGGGCAACGGTGGACGGCATGGCGGCGTTCTCCTATCGAATGACCGAGTTTTCACCGTACGCTCACCGATGAGCACGCAGTGGCGAGAAAAGGAACGAGCCGATGACCGATACCGCCCTCGCTGCCGCGCTGGAGTCCCGACTCCGCGAGGTCTACGGCACGCCCGTCACGATCAGCGGTTTGCGGCACTTGACCGGGGGCGCGAGCCGCGAGACGTGGAGCTTCACCGCACAGGTCCACACCAGCGAGGGCACTGACGACTCGGACGGATCTGCGCCAAAGGGCCATCGGCTCATCCTGCGCCGCGATCCGGCGGGCTCCACGGGGGCCGAGCGAATGCGACTCGAGGCCGCGGTGTTGCGCGAAGCGGCCCGCATGGGCGTTCCGGTGCCGGTCGTGATCGACGATTGCGGGAGTGCCCCGGAGGTGCTCGGCGGTGCGTTCATGATCATGTCGTGCGTCGACGGAGAGGCCGCACCGCGCCGCATCCTGCACGACGCCGAGTTCGACTCGATCCGTCCGCGACTGGCCTACGAGATGGGCACCGTGCTGGCCCGCATCCACGCCGCCGACGCCGACCGGGTCCCCGGCCTGCCCGACGGCAGCGACCAGCTCGACGCCCTTTACCGCGAATACCTGGAATCCGGTACACCGCTGCCCGTCATGGAGATCGCGTTCCGCCGGCTCCGCGAGAACCAGCGTCCACCAACGCGGACCACCCTGGTGCACGGCGACTTCCGACTCGGGAACCTGCTCGTCTCGCCGTCGGGTATCACGGGCGTCCTCGATTGGGAGCTGACCCATCGGGGCGACCCGGCGCAGGACCTCGGCTGGCTCTGCACCCGGGCGTGGCGCTTCGGGTCGGCCGGGCGCGTAGGCGGCATCGGGGACCTCGGCGACTTGCTGCGCGGGTACACCGACGAGAGCGGCATCACCGTCGACGCCGAGTCTGTCGACTGGTGGCAGCTCTTCGGTTCGCTGCACTGGGCCATCATCTGCCGCCAGCAGGCCGGGCGCGCCGGGTCCGGCCACGACGCGCTGGAGCTCCTGGCCGTCGGGCGACGGGTAGCCGAGTGCGAGTACGACCTGCTCGTCGAGCTCGGGCTACCGATGCCTGCTTCCCCGCCCCAGGCCGGCGACGACGATCCCGATCTGTTCGGTGAGCCGACCGCGGCCGACCTCCTCGATGCCGTCGGCGGCTTCATCGCCGAGCTCGCCGACGGCGCGTCGGACCGTGACCGTTACCGAAGCAAAGTGGCCGCGCACGTCCTGCGCATCGTCGCTCGGGAATCCCAGACCGGCAGCGCCGCACGCACGGAGCTGGGTGCCCACTTGGCCCGCGCCGGCTTCGAGACCGAATCCGGCCTGGCGCTTGCGATCCGCGACGGGTCGGTCGATCCCGGCGACGCAGACATTGCCGCGGCCATCTCCACCGCAGTCGGCCTGCGGTTGGCGGTGGCCAATCCTCGCTACGCGTCCTGACCCCTCCCACTGCGGTGCACCGAATCGCACGTGGGATCGGGCTGGTGGCCGGCAGCGTTTCGGGCACCTGGGGCTACCGCCGCGAGCTCGCCGGGCAGGGGCGTCAGTTGCGCTGGCAGATCCCCCGACTGCAGCGCTGGGCAGCGGCTCGCCGGGGCGGTGAGGCGGCTCATCGGCCGCCACTGTCGCCGCCGCGCTCATGATGTGTGACCTGGGGTGCCTGAGGAGGCCTTCTGGAGACGACCCCGTTGGATCTTGCCCGTCGCGGTCCGCGGGATCTCGGCAACGACGACTATGCGCGTCGGACACTTGTAGTGGGCCAACCGGTCGCGGCAATAGGCGATGACCTCGGTGTCGTCGAGATGCGCAGCGCCAAGGCCCACGACGACGGCCGCGACGACGCGCTGCCCCCAGTGCTCGTCGGGGACGCCGTAGACCGCGCATTCCTCGACGCCCGGATGGCTTTCGAGGACTGCCTCGACCTCGGCGGGCTGCACGTTCTCGCCGCCGGTGATGATCATGTCGTCCATGCGGCCCTCGATGTAGACGTAGCCGTCGGCGTCGATGCGCGCACGGTCGCCGGTCGCCAACCAGTCGTCGGTCCTGCGGGCGGGCCCGATCCGCTGCCCGTCGTCCCAATATCCGAGCATCATCGTCGGGGCGCTCACCCACAGCTCGCCCGGCTCGTCGGTGTCGCAATCGCTGCCGTCGGGTCGCCGTGTCGCCATCGTCGCTCCGGCGATCGGTGTGCCCACCGACCGGAGCCGGTCGGCGTGCGGGCCGTCGGGATCGTGATCGTCGGGCGCCAGATAGCTCGCCACACCGCCGAGCTCGCTCAGGCCGTAGACGCCGCTGAAACGGCAACCGAGCACATCGATGGCATCGCGGAGCAACGCGGGCGAGATCGGCGCGCTGCCGTATCCGATGTGTTGCAGCGACAGTTGCGCCGGCTTGCCGCGCAGCGCCTCGACGAGGACCTGCAGGAGCGTGGGGACCGCGAGGAAGTGGGTGATGCGGTCGTCCACCAGCGACGACACGATCCCCGACGGGGTCGCGTCGGCGATGAAGTAGCCGGTGGCGCCGCGCGACATCACGTAGTGCGTCCAGATCGACCCGGCGGCGTGGAATACCGGCGGCACGATCAACAGCCGCGACGCCGTGCTCAACCGGTACCCCGACCGCAACGCAACGGCCAATTCGATCCGGTCCGCCGACAATCCGACTGCCTTGGGCACTCCGGTCGATCCGGAGGTGAACCAGAACAGCGCGACCTCGTCGTCGTCGCCGGGACGGTCGTGCAGTTCGACGTCGTCGGCGCGGTGCCCGTCCCAGGGCCTGCTGCGGCCCGCGTCGAGGACCACGACCTGATCGTGGTCGAGCTGCCGTCCGCCCTCGTGGTGATCGGCAACGACGATCACCGACGGCACGCGTGCCAGCGTCGCCGCCAGCTCGCCGTCGGTCAGTCGCCAGTTCCCACCGACCAGAGCTGCCCGCAGCCGCCGCGTGGCGAGGTAGACGATCGCGAAGTCGGGGCTGTTGCGCCCGAGCCACACCACGTTGTCGCCAATGCCCACGCCCGCCGCGGCGAGCCAGGCTGCGCACTCGTCCGCGGCTAGGTCGAGCTGTCGCCAGGTCAGCGTCGAATCAGGGCCGACGAACGCAAGACCGTCGCCGCGCTCCGACGCCCACTTGCGAACCGACTCGCTGATCGTGCGGTCGGTCGCCAACGAGCCGTCCGCCCCGGCGCGGCGGATCAGTTGCGCGGACGTCTGCATCGGTACGGCTCACGCCCCCGCAAAGCCGTGGCGCTTGAGCCAGTCGTCGGTGATCTCGACGGCCTTGGCCAGCGGCACGTCTTGCCCTTCGCCGAGGTAGTAGTGATTGGCGTCGGGGATCTCGTAGAGCTCTTTGTCGGCCGATCCGACGGCCTCGTAAAGGCCGTGGGTGTGCGCCGGAGTGCAGATCTCATCGTTGAGATTGCCCACCACCAGTGCTGGCACCGTCAAATCGCGCGAGCACGCGATCCCGTCGCCGCGCGCGTCGTCGTAGCTCCACTGCGAAAGCCAACTGCGCAGCGACGTGAAGCGGGCCAGGCCAAAGGGTCCTTCATTGACCTCCTGCGGCGGGCCGAGGTAGCTCACCCCCGGTTCACGCCCGTTGGGGTCGATCGTCGGGTCGAGCCACCGCGGGTCGCCCATCGTGCCGTGGACGACGAAGCAGTGCTCGTCCTGCGGGCGGTCCGACGCCTTGATCGCGGCCAGCTTCTCCTTGACCCAGGCGGTGATCTTCCGGTTGCGCGCGATCTGCGCCGCGAAGTAGCGCTCCAAGAATTCCTGGCTGTAGGGCGGGGAGACTTCCGTGCCGTAGATGTCCAGCGATGCGTCGCGCACCGTCGGGTCGCTCTCGTCGAGGATCGACGCGTCCAGGCATTGGGTGAGCGTGCCGTGGCGGCTGCCGTGCGCGGCGACCAGCATGATCGCGTCCGCCGGCGGGAGTTCGGCCTTGGTCAGGTCCGGGCCGTCGCCCGACGGGCTCGACGTCAAGGTCGGGTTGGTCGCCTGCTGCTGGTAGAACGCGGACAGCGATCCGCCGCCGCTCCACCCGCCGAGCACGATCTTGGAGTACCCGAGGCGCTTCTTCGCGAACTTGATGCTCTCCCCCAGGTCCTGCACCACCTTCTCCATCAGCAGCGCCGCGTCATTGCCGCGGTAGCGGCTGCTGGCGACGAGGATGTGGTGCCCGGCCTTGGCGAGCGCACCGATGATCGGCAGATACGCGCCGGTGAGCACCGGGTGCATGAAGACGATGAGCGTGTCGGACTCGTGGTCGACCGGTCGGACCAGCTGCGCCTCCAGGACGACGTAGTCGGTGGTGCCGCCGTAGGCGTCGCGGGTGCCGGTCTCGTTCTTGAACCGGAATCCGTAGGGGATTCGCTCGATGGTGTGGGCCACGTTCTGCCTCCTGATTGGTTAGGACTTGCCGAATGACGAGATCTGCTGCTGTGCCGCGGCACTGGCGAGGACCTCGAGCTGGTTGTCGCGCTCGGCGTCAAGGGCCTGCGCCAGCGAGGCCGACCAGGACGCGTCGAGCAGCTTCTTGTTGCCCGCCAGTGCGATCGGCGAGTGGCCCAGCAGCGTGTCGACGACCTCGCCGCCGACCGCGGCCAGCGCGTCGTCGCCGACGACCCTGGTGATCATCCCCATGTCGAGCGCGTCGGAGGCGGGGACCTGCTGGCCCAGCAGGGCCAATTCGCGGGCCCGGCGCTCCCCGACCAACCGTGGCAGCAGCCAACTGGCGCCACTGTCGAGGGACAGACCGCGGTGAATGAACAACTGGGCGAACCGGGAGCGCTGCGTCGCAATGACCAGATCGCAGGCCAGCGCCAGGTTCGCACCCGACCCCGCGGCCACCCCGTCGACGAGGGCGACGGTCGGGATCGGCAGGTCGTGCATCGCCAGAACGCACCGGTTGGACACGTCGATTCGTCTGGGCATCGACGACGGGTCGTCAAGCAGCCCGGTGACGTCGGAGCCGCCGCAGAAGGCGCCACCGGCACCGGTCACGACCAGGACGCGGTCCGCGCCGCCGGGGTCGAGCGCGCGCAGGTGGGACTCGAAGAGCGCCCACATCTCGTCGGTCATCGCGTTGCGCTTCTCGGGACGGTCCATCGTGATAGTGGCGACGCCGTCGCGGCGGTCCAGACGCACGGTCATCGGGCGCTCCAACCACCGTCGACGGCGAGTACCTGCCCGGTGATGAAGGTGCTCGTCGCCAGCAGCAGTAGCGCACCGTCGAGCTCGTCGAGACGGCCCGGACGCCGCATCGGCGTGTTGCGACGAATCCAGGCCAGGGACTTCTCGTTCTCGAACATCTCCTCGGTGATCTCCGACGGGAACCAGCCCGGCGCGATGGCGTTCACCCGGATGTCGCGGCCCGCCCATTCGGCACCGAGCTGTCGGGTCAGGTTGATGACGCCGCCCTTGGCCGCGCAGTAGGCGGCCTGCTTCACCGGCCACGAAGCGCCCAGCCCGAGGATGGAGGCGATGTTGATGATCGCCCCGCCCGACCCCATCTCCTTCGCCGCAGCCTGGGACACCGCGAACGTGGCGGTGAGGTCGACATCGAGGGTGCGGCGGAATTCGTCGACCGATACCTCCAGGGCATCGCCCTCGTCGCCGAAACCGGCTGCGTTGACGACGATGTGCGGGCCGCCGAGCTCGACCGCGGCGGCGACGAGCGCGCCGACGTCTCCGTCGTTGGTCACGTCGCATTCGACGGCACGGGCAGCGGCGCCGTCGGCGACCAGGTGCTCGAGCCGGTCGATTCGCCGCGCCGCGGCGACGACCTGTGCCCCGTTGCCCGACAGGACGCTGCAGAAGTGTCGGCCCAGCCCGCTCGACGCCCCGGTGACGATGGCGACGCGCCCGCCCAGGTCTGCGGTGATGGTCATGGCGCTCCTACCAGCAGGTCAAGGCAGCCGGCCTCGACGGCCCGGTCGCGATGTTGGGCCGGGGTGCCGCCGATGGCCGCGGTGGCCCGGGCCCGACGGAAGAACAGGTGGGCGTCGTGCTCCCAGGTGAAGCCGATCCCGCCGGACACCTGGATGTAGGAATCGGTGGCTGCGGTGAACGCATCAGCCGACTCGGCGCGTGCCAGTAGGGCGAGCTGGAGGGCCGCGCCACCATCGCCCCCATCGTGGGCGGCGGCTGCGGCGGTGACGAGGGCGCGCGCTGCGGCGATGTCGACGGCGGTGTCGGCGCAGCGGTGCGCAATGGCCTGGTAGGTGCCGATGAGTTTGCCGAACTGCTCGCGCACTCCGGCGTAGGCGACCATCCCGGCGAGTGCACCCTCGGCGCCGCCGACCTGCTCGGCGGCGACCAGAATCGTCTCGAGTCGACGGTGGGCGTCGAGGCCCGCGGAATCAGCCGGGCCCACCAGCACCGCCGCGGGGGCACCGATCACCGCGACGTCGGCCAGTGGCGTCGCAAGATCGACGGTCCTGCGCGGGGTTCGCGACACGGTCGTTGCGTCGCTGAGAAGGACAAGCGCCACAGCCGGGCCCAGTTCGGTCGCCACCTCGCCGAGCAGCAGGTCGGCCGACCCACCGTGGGTGACAGCGTCGAACCGTCCCGTCACCCGCCCGTCCGCGAACGCCGGACTGTCCCCGGGGACGCCCGGCACACCGGCGATCGCGGTGCCACCCAAGAACGCCTCGACCCCGCTGCGCATCTGCGACGAGGCGTTCTCGGGCGGCACCAGTCCCCCAAGTGCGGCGGCTAGCAACACCGACGCCCGCACCGGCCCCGGATACAGCGACGCCGCACACTCTTCAACCACACCGGCCAACGACTCGGTGTCGCAGGCCAGCCCGCCCCAGGCCTCGGGTGCGCCCAACCCGGTCACTCCGAGCTGTTCGGCAAGCCGCTGCCAGGTGGCCCGGTCGAACCCGGGATGGCTCGCGTCGCCGTCGGCGCGGTCGCGATTAGCACGCACCTCGGCGATCCCGGGCGTGTGCGCGAACCAGTCGCGCAGCGACGCCCGGATTTCGTCGACGGTCAGTTCGGCAGTCACACCTGGACCTCTTCGGCGACCTCGACAGGGGCGCTGGCGCGCATCACCGGCGCTGGCGTCAGCCGCCGCCGGGTGTCGATGGCCAGCACCTTCCACTCGACGCGCTCGTCGACGTCCGTGCGACGGCGAGCGCGCTCGCGAGCACGCTCGGGCATGCCGTGGTGGACGCCCTGCGGTGCGTGGGAGATCAGGCCGGGCGGCATGTTGATGCCGAACACGCTGCCCCCGTGGTAGAACGCGATCTCGTCGTAGTCGACGTTGCGGTGGTACCACGGCGGGCGTTCCGCGCCGGGCCGCCCTTCGGCCCGGCGCGGCAGGAAATTCGCGACGTAAACACCGGTGGCCTGCAGGAACAGGTGCACCATCGGGACCAGGTGCACCGTGTCCGAGGCGATGACGTCGTAGTCCTCGATGTTGTAGGTGAAGGCGAAGTTGTCGCCCTTCCACCCTTCGACGTCGAGCGGGTTGTGCGGGTAGAACAGCGACGTGCGGCCCTCGCGCTGGCGCAACCGCACCTCGTACTCGTCGCGGCCGTCGTCGTCGAAGGCCTCCGCCTCCGGCACGGTCACCAGCGACGAGTCGAACGGATGGTGCCGTCCGAGCAGTCCGGCCTCCGGCACCCGGAACTCCTCGGTCGCCTCGATGATGATGAAGAACGACTCGTCCTGCGGGATCTGGCGATATGTCGTGGACTTGGGCAAGTACACGTAGTCCCCCGGCCGGTAGGGCAGGCGTCCGTACTCGGTCTCGAAGTAACCGGTGCCCTCGTGGACGAAGATCAGTTCGTCGCCGTCGACGTTGCGCGTGTAGAACGGCGCGGTCTCGCTGCGCCGGCTCAGCAAGATCCGACAGTCCTCGTTGTGGAACATCAGCAGCGGCTCGCCGGCCGGGTCGATCTGATCGGTCGGCGTCAAGTCGTAGCCCTGCCGGTCCAGCGGTGCGAGGTCGCCCTCGGCGCGGTAGGCCGTCGGATCGTTGCGGCGGTAGTAGTGCACCGTCCGCCCGACGAATCCGGCGCGGCCGGCCTCGTCGTCCTTGAGGTCCTCGACGTCGCGGTGGATCTGCCGGGGCGTGCGGCCCTTGCGGTGCTGGATGAAGCTTTCCATCGGTGCGTTCTCCTTATCTCCGCGGCAGGCCCAAGCCGCGCTGTGCGATCACATTCCGTTGAATCTCGTCGGTACCACCCGCTAGATGTAGCGCAGGAACACCGAGCACGAACTCCGACCACGCGAATTCATCGCGCGCGCCGCTGTCGACAAAAGCGTCGGACCCGAGGACCTCGGCGACCAGCGTCGCGATCTCGTCGAGAGCCCGCACCATCAGCATCTTCGCCACCGAGCCCGACATGGGTGCCAGGTGGTGCGTCCACGATCCCGGAGTCAGGGCGGCGCTGGTGCGCATCGCGGTGACCGCGGCGACCGTCTTCGCGATCTGGCGACGGTGGATCGGGTCGGCCTCGGCACCCAATCGGCGCACCAGAGCGACGAGTCGCTCAGTGACGTACGGGGTCAGCGGGCCGGCGGCGCCGCTCATCGTCGACCGTTCACTGCCCAGGCTCGTCGACGCGACCGTCCATCCCTCCCCCACGCCGCCAATGCGTGCGGAGTCGGGAACGCGGACCTCGTCGAGGAACACCTCGTTGAACGCGGCACCACCGGTCATCTGCCGGATCGGGCGGACGGTGACACCGGGGGCATGCATGTCCACGAGGAACATCGTCAGCCCGGCGTGCTTGGGCGCGGCGGGATCGGTGCGCACCAGGGCCTCGCCGACGTCGGCGAGGTGCCCCATCGACGTCCACACCTTCTGCCCGTTCAGTACCCACTCGTCACCCTCGCGGACCGCTCGGGTGGCCACCGACGCCAGGTCGGACCCGGCGCCGGGCTCGGAGAACAGCTGACAACCGATGAGCTCGCCGCGGTAGAGCCCGCCGACGACACGGTTCGCCAGTTCCGGCGCGGCGTGGTGCACGAGCGCCGGGGCGACGATGTTGAGGCCGACGAACAGCGCTTCGCGCGACGGGAAGCCCATGTCCTCGAGCACCTCGTCGAGCACTGCCTGATGTGTCGCCGGCAGCTCCATGCCGCTGAACTCGGCGGGCCCCGACGGCCAGGCCAGTCCCGTGTCGAAGAGCGCCCGCTGGAAGCGTCGCACCTGCTCGACCACGGCCTCGTGGCCTTCGCGCAGTTCCTCGACCGCGGCGATCCGGTCGTCGTCGGCCGGGCGCGCGCCGGTATCACCCGCGTATTCGTCGACCAGCGGCGCCAACCGCTCGCGCAGGTGCGCGGCGAACTCCGTGAGGTCCGTCGGGATCGTCGGCGAGGCAGTCACTACAGGCCGGCCAACCGCAGGGCCAGCTTCTTGGCGTGGTCCATGTCGTAGTGCTTGCGCGCGACCATCCGCTGCGCGTACAGGCCGCCGCCGGACTGAAGCATCGTGACGAGTTGCCAGCCGCCGTAGGCGTCGGCGGTGAAGTCGCGGATCGCGTGGAACAGGCGCAGCCGGTATTCGCCGCTAATGCCTTCCTTGGTCGCCATGTACTTCTCGATGAAGGGCCCGACCTCTTCGCTCTGCAAGTCCTGGATCGACGGCGCGGTGAGGATCGACCCACCACCGATGTCGTGCAGGTGGCGGACCATCAAGCTGTAGTCGGCGGCGGCGTAGTGCTTGGCCGCGTTGGTGTATAGCTCGCTGGGGAAGCACCAGCCCTCTTCGCTGAGCTCGGCGTTGGCGATCGCCGCCTCCAGACCGGCCCGGGTCATCGTCGCGTAGATGACCATCTCGTTGATCTTCTCTTTGATGTGTGGGATGCGCTCGGTGCCGTTGGCCTCGGCGATCAGCTGGGCCAGGCCGACGAGCTGATCGGCGAACTCGGCCATGTGCGCGGTGCCGCCGAGGCGCTCCCACAGCCCGAGAGCATGCGCGAAGGCCGCCGAGTACTCGGTCTGACCGTCGAGGAAGACGCGCTCGTTGGGGACGAACACGTCATCGAAGATGATGAACCCCTCGGGCATGTTGAACTTGCCGCTGACCGGGAAGTCCTCGACGCGCTCGCGCGGGGCGTAACTGGTGTTGACGATGCGCACGCCGGGGGCGTTCACCGGGACCGCGCACGCGACGGCGTAGTCCTCGTCGCCGGGCTTCATGTTCTTGGTCGGCATCACCACGAGTTCGTGACTGACCGAGGCCGACGAGATGTGCAGCTTGGCACCGCGGATCACGATGCCGTCGGGCCGGCGCTCGACGATCCGCGTGTAAACGTCGGGATCGGCCTGTTGCCCGGGCGCCAGCTTGCGGTCGCCCTTGGCGTCGGTGATGGCCTGGACGCAACGCAGGTCGTTTTGCTTGCAGTAGTCGAAGTACTTCTCGATCCGATCGGCCAGCTCGGGGTAGTCCGCGCGCATCCGCGTGGCCGCAGTGATGAGGGCCAGCAGGCCTTGGCTCGTCGTCACGGTGACCATGTCCCAATCGGCGAGGAGTTCCAGGATCTCCTTGAGCTCGCCGGGGCTGTGCGGGATCCGGAAGTAGGGTCCGCTCGCGTCGTCGCCGGGGATGTAATTCTGCTCGTAGCCCTCGCCGACGAGGCTGATCGCGGTGGCGAACTGAGGATGACTGGCGAGGTCCTTGATCTCTTCGCCCTCGGCGAAGGTGCGCCGTCCGTCATCGAGCGACGCCACGTATTCCTCGCGGGTCATCATCGCCATCGGGTTCTCCTTCATAGTGCGCCGGTCTGGCTTGCGGCAGTCGGGCTAGTCTCGGTCTCGTACGGCATGTGGCCCACGCCATTTTCTGATGTTAGATTCAGTTTCAGAAAGTATCAAGCACTTGTCGCGCCGACCCCGAGGAGACGACCACCGTGACAACCGGCGCACTCGACGGAATCCGCGTCCTGGAGATCGGAACACTCATCTCCGGCCCCTTCGCGGGCCGGCTCCTCGGCGACATGGGCGCCGAGGTCATCAAGATCGAGCCGCCCGGGCAACCCGACCCGATCCGGACGTGGGGCCAGGCGGAGGTCGACGGTTACCACTTCATGTGGACCGTCCACGCCCGCAACAAGAAGTCCATCACCCTCAATCTGCGCGAGCCCGACGGCGCGGCGGCGTTCCTCGACCTGATCAAGCGCTCCGACATCGTCGTCGAGAACTTCCGCCCCGGCACCCTGGAGAAGTGGGGCCTGGGCTACGACGTCCTCTCCGACGCCAATCCGGGCATCATCCTGGTGCGCGTATCCGGGTACGGGCAGACCGGTCCGGACGCGGGCAAGGCCGGGTACGCCTCGGTCGCCGAGGCGGCCAGCGGCCTGCGGCACATGAACGGATTCCCCGGCGGGCCACCACCGCGCCTGGCGATCTCGCTGGGCGACTCGCTAGCCGGGATGTTCGCCGCCCAGGGCGCGCTGGCCGCGCTGTACCGCCGCACCATCACCGGGCGCGGGCAGGTCGTCGACACCTCGCTCATCGAGGCTTGTCTGGCCGTCCAGGAGTCCACGATCCCCGACTACGACGTGGGCGGTGTGGTCCGCGGACCGTCGGGCACGCGGCTCAAGGGCATCGCGCCGTCGAACATCTACCAGAGTTCCGACGGCAGCTGGGTGGTCATCGCGGCCAACCAGGACACCGTCTTCCGTCGGCTGGCCACCGCCATGGAACAGCCAGAGCTCGCCGACGACCCGCGCTACGTCGACCACGTCGGGCGCGGCCAACACGAGGACGAACTCGACGAGATCATCGGCGCGTGGGCCGCGCAGCACTCTGCCGCGCAGATCACCGAGATCCTCACGGCCGCCGGTGTCATCTGCGGACCGATCAACACCGTCGCCGAGGTGGTGGCCGATCCGCATCTCAACGCACGCGGTGCCATCGCCGACCACTGGGACGAGCGCTCGCAGCGCACCGTGAAGGGACCCGGAATCGTCCCGCAGCTGTCGGAGAGCCCCGGCAGCGTCCGCAACGCCGGGCCGCCGGCAATGGGCCACAGCAACGACGAGGTGTACCGCGAGCTGCTCGGCTACTCCGACGACGAGGTCGCCCGCCTGCAGAAGGAAGGGGTCATATGAGCACGCACGTAACGATCCGCGACGTCGCCCTGCGCGACGGGCTGCAGATCGAAGACCCGATCCCGCTGGAGGCGAAAGTCGAGCTCCTGGAGGCCATCGTCGCCACCGGGGTCACAGAGGTCGAGGCCACCGCTTTCGTCTCCCCCAGCAAGGTGCCCGCACTCGCCGACGCGGCCGAGCTCGCCGTCGAACTCAAGCGCTTCGGAGACGTGGCGTTCTCCGCGTTGGTCGCCAGCGCGGGCGGCGCGAGTCGTGCGCTGGCCGCCGGACTCTCGTCGATTGAATACGTGGTATCGGCGGCCGACGCCCACAGCACGGCCAACGTCGGGCGCGACACCGAAGCATCCACCGCCCTCATCCCGGAGATCGCCGCGCTGGCCCATGACCACGGCGCCACCGTGGAGGTCATCGTCGCCACCGCGTGGGACTGTCCGTTCGACGGTCCGACCGACCCGCAGCGCGTCGAGCGCGTGGTAGCCGCCGGCGTGGCCGCGGGCGCTGACCGGATTGCGATTGCCGACACCATCGGCACCGCCACCCCCGGGCGCGTCGTCTCGCTCATCGAACGGGTCCGCCCCCTTATCGGCGACCTGCCGCTGGGCGCGCACTTCCACAACACCCGGGGCACCGGCCTGGCCAGCGCCTATGCCGCGGTGACGGCGGGCATCACGCGGCTGGACGCGTCGACCGGCGGCCTCGGCGGCTGCCCGTTCGCACCGGGCGCCAGCGGCAACATCGCCACCGAGGACCTCGTGTACCTACTGCGCGACAGCGGGTACGAGGTCGACGTGGATCTCGACACCGCCATTGCGGCCGCGGCTGTCGCAGAACGCTTGATCGGGCACCCGTTGACCAGCGCACTGCTCGCCGCCGGCGACCGAAAGCACTAAGCGGGCCCGCCGACGAGCCCAAACGCACGCCGACCGAGCCCACCTCAACGCCGACCGAGCGCGATACGCTCACACCCATGCCGCCGCACGACCGCGTAACGATTCGCCGCGCACTTGCCAGCGACGCCGACGCGGCCGTCGACCTGCGCGTGCGGGTCGTCGACGAGGGCATCTGGATGGGGACCGAACCGCCCGTCGATCGCGCCGTCGCCATCGCGGCATTCCACCACTACGTCGATTCCGACGACAAGGGTTCCTTCGTCGCCGTCGTCGGCGAGACCGTCGTCGGGGCGATCGTCGTGTCCTTCGCCCTGCCCGGGGTGACAACCCTGGGCATGAATGTCGACGCCGAGTGGCGCGGACGCGGCATCGGCAAGGCCCTGGTCGAGCAGGTGATCACCTGGAGCCGAGCACATGGCGCACACAAGATCGAATTGGAAGTCTGGCCGCACAATGCCGCGGCCATCGGACTCTACGAGCGCACCGGATTCGAGCGCGAGGGCCTGCGGCGACGCCAATACCGCCGCCGCAACGGCGAGCTGTGGGATGCCATCGTCATGGGCCTGGTCCTCGACACCCAGTCGCCCGGATCCACACTGTCTTAAGGCCGCGCTCAAACGCTCGCAACCGCCCGGCGGCACGCCCGCTCGAACTTGGCAGCACCGGAGTCCTGACACCCGACGCTGACCTGCGACATGCCCCGCCCTTCGACATCGGCGACGCGCACGTACCAGCGGATCGGCGCGCCGGAGTCGGGTGTCTCGCGGTAGGCGGTCACCGACTGACCGGCGTACTGCGCACGCGCAGCGAAGTCACTGACGGCATCATCTCCGCGCTGGCGGATGCGCTCGGCAAGGCTCGCGGCGACCGACTCCGGTGTCGCCCCGGCGCGCAGCGGGCTCACCGCGACGACGATCCGACTACCGGTGCCGGGTTCGACGAATACCGCGCGTGGCGCGGGCTCACCGGCCAGTTCAGTGCGGCGCCAATCGTCGGGAATCTCCACCCGCACCCCGCCGACCACCGCGGGCGCGGCAGTACCGGCATCCGGACGCGTAAACGACACGGCCGACGCCACCCCTAAGACGAGGACAGGTGACGCGACCAACCAGGGCCACCGGCGCACGCGACGATGCTCGAAGCCCTCGATGACCGGGCTCAACGGGGGCAATGGCCGGTGCGCACCGAAGCGGTGCAGCAGCCCCTCGTCGACAGCAACGAGCCGAGCGGAACCGATCACCGCGGAGACCGTACGCATCGCAGCGCCAACGCGCCCCGCTGGCGCGTCGACGACGACTAGGTCGACGGTTCGCGCCGCTGTCCCCAACTCGGCGATCACTGTGCCGACGGCACCCCGGAGCACCAGATGCGCCGCTTCCGCGGCCGCACCACCGACCCGGTGCACGAGCCACTCCCGCCCATCGGTCGCGACCACGAGCAGCGCCGCGACCCCTGCGTCGGCGTGGCTGCGCGCAATGGCGAGCGGCCGGCTCACTGTTGCTGCGCCACGTGGATGACTTCGCTGCCCGCCCGGGTGACAAACTCGCCGCGCCCGGGGATGCGTCGACTCATCCGGGTCTGCCCGACGATGTAGCCCTCATCGCGGTCGCCACTCATCAGCAGCATGTCGGTCGACAGGTCGCGCAGTCGGCCGATCACCGGATCGAACAGCGCGCGCGACACCCCGCCCGAACGGCGGGCCAGGATCAGGTGGAAGCCGATGTCGCGGGCGCTGGACAACAGGTCGACCAACACGAGCAGCGGATTGCCACTGCTTGTTGCGACCATGTCGTAGTCGTCGACGAGTAGGTAGACGTCCGGTCCGGTCCACCAATCCTGTGCGGCAAGTTGCGCCGGGGTCACGTCCTCCGGCGGCAATCGCCCCTCCAGCAGGGTCGCGAGTTCAGCCATGAGCGGGCCTGCCGACGACGCTGAACTGGCATACCCTGCGCGATGTGAGTCGGGTACGCGGCCGAGCATCGTGCGGCGATAGTCGACGACGACGAGCTTGGCCTCCTCGGGAGTCGAGCCGGCGACCAGCCCCGACGCGAGCGTCGTGAGCAGCGTGGTCTTGCCATGCTCGACGTCGGCGAACGCCAGTAGGTGCGGCCGGGCGGTGAAGTCGAGCAGCACCGGCGCGAGGTCGGATTCGCCGACGCCGATCGGTACGACCCCCGAGGGCAGATCAGCCCCGGCACTGACAAGGTGCGCGCGCAGCGCGACGAGGTCCAGGCTGGTCGGCAGGAGCGGTACCGGCGGAGCATGGTCGTCGGGGTGCTGTGCAGCGACGGCCTCGACGAGGTGAGCAGTCCCCTCGTTTTGCCCCAGTCCCGGCACGGCTATCAGTAGGTGCAACCCCTCCGCGGTGATACCCCGGCCGGGCCGGTTGGCCGGGACCAGTTCGGCGTCGCGTCGACTCATCTCCGAGTCAAGCGGATCACCCAGGCGCAGTTCGATCCGCGAACCCATCAGGTCCCGGATCGAGGGATGGATCTGTGCCCACCGTGCCGCCGTGACGACGACGTGCACGCCGTAGGACAGGCCACCGGCGGCGATCGCGGCCAGCTCGGATTCGAGTTCCTCGAACTCGTCGCGCAGCACACCTATGCCGTCGACGACGAGGAACACGTCGCCGTGCGGGTCGGCGGGCTCCCCGTCGACGGTCTCGTACCCGTTGTCGCGGCGACGCCGGAACTCGCGCATGGACTCGATGCCGTGCCGGGCGAATTCGTCCTCGCGACGAGCCATGATCGCGCGCACCTCGGCGAAGGTTCGACGGATACGCTCCGGGTCGGCGCGTGTGGCCACCGAACCGACGTGCGGGAGCCCCACGAGGCTTGCGAGCCCACCGCCGCCGAAGTCGAGGCAGTAGAACTGCACCTGGGCGGGCGTGTGCGTCAGGGCTGCCGCGCACAGAAGCGTTCTGAGGGCCATCGACTTGCCCGCCTGCGGACCACCGACGATGGCCACATTGCCCGCCGCGCCGGAGACATCGACGATGAGCAACTCTCGGCGCTGGTCGTAGGGACGGTCGACGATGCCGACGGGGAGTCGAAGCGCCCCGGTGACGCCGGCGATCTCCCTGGGCAGCGGGTCGACGAGCTCCCCGATGAACGGCGACGCGTCCAATGGCGGCAGCCACACCTCGTGGGCTGGGGAACCGTGGTCGGCCATCGCACCGACGACGACGTCGAGCAGCGACGGCCCGGTGCGCCGGCCGGTGGGCTCGGTCGGCGCGGATTTGGGCTCGCTCGGCGCGGATTTGGGCTCGGTCGGCGACATAGCCGAGAAATCGAGAACCCACCCCGAGCGGCGCGGCCCGCCTACCGAGCCGGCGGCTCCCTCCTCGTCATCGACCTCGTCAGCAACCGGCCCCGACACGTAGCAGGTGTTGAACCGTCGCGGCGACGAGGAGTCGCACTTGAGGTAGGCCGATCCGGGAACGCTCGGCAGGTGGTAGGCGTCCGGGACGCCCAGCACCGAGCGCGACTCGTGGGCCGAGAACGTCTTCAGCCCGATCCGGTAGGACAGGTGCGAGTCGAGCCCGCGCAGCTTGCCCTCCTCCAATCGTTGCGATGCCAGCAGAAGGTGGATGTGCAGCGATCGTCCCAAGCGCCCGATCATCACGAACAGCTCTGCGAAATCGGGCTTCTGCGCGAGCAGCTCGGAGAATTCGTCGACGACCACGAAGAGCGCTGGCAACGGTGGCAGGTCAGCGCCGTCAGCACGGGCCTGCTCGTATTCGGTGACGTTCGCGAAGTTGCCCGCCGCGCGCAGCAATTCCTGGCGCCGGTTCAATTCGCCCCGCAGCGCGTCGCCCATCCGGTCGACCAGTGACAGCTCCTGCTCGAGGTTGGTGATGACCGCGGCGACATGTCTGCTCCGCTCGAGTCCTAGGAAGGTGGCGCCGCCTTTGAAGTCGACGAGGACGAGGTTCAGCTCGTCGGGCGAATGCGTTGCGAGCAAGGCTAGGACGAGAGTGCGCAACAGCTCGGACTTGCCCGACCCGGTGGCTCCGACGCACAGGCCGTGCGGCCCCATCCCGCCGTGCGCGCTCTCCTTGAGGTCGAGTTCGACTGCACTGCCGTCGGGTCCGTAGCCGATCGGCACCCGCAGCCGCTCGCGTCCGGTCCTCCCCCGCCACCGAGCCCCGGGGTCGAACGACCGTGGATCCCCGAGGTCGAGAAGCGCCACCAACCCGGGGTCGGCCGTCGGGCCGTCATCACCGAGGTCGGCCAGCGAGGGGAGCACCGTCGACGGCCGGAATCCTGCCAACCGTCGGGCACATGCCACAGCCTGCGCGACGGTCAGCCGATCGGCGATCGCGAAGTCCTCGAATCCGACCGCCGTCTCGGCAGAAAGGACCGACCCCGAGACACGCAACGCGAGGCCGCGCCGCAACGCGACGTCGCGCATCGAACCGTCGACGGCGAGGATCGCGACACCGTCGATACCGGCGTCGCCGGCCAGTCGTTCGTCGCCCGTCACCTGCCCACCGTCGAGCACGACGACGACCTGGGGGCGGGCCGCGGTCCCCGGCTCACCCCGGGTGAAACGGGTGCGCTCGGCGAACTCGACCGACAGCGCTGACTCCAACTCCTGCAACGAATCCACCAGCAGCACACCCGGCCCGAGTGGGTGTGCGCACTCGCTGCCCCGGTCAGGCCGCGCGGCGTGCGGCAGCCACTTGACCCAATCCCACTGCGCCCGGGCATCTGCTCCGGCGACCACGGCCAATCGCATTTGATCTGGCCCGTGCCACACGGCGAGGTGCACGAGCATGGCCCGTGCCAGGGCACGTACATCGTCGGGGGGACCGTCGACGGCCACCACCGGGAATCCCCGCATCGACACCGCGATGGGCAGTCGGTGCACCGCTGCGTGGGCGCGCAGGAACCGACGCAAGGCGACCATGGCGACCGGTTCCAGGTCCTCCGGCGGCGCCATCTCCGGCGGTACCAGCCGCGTGGCAAGTCGTTGCGATCCGACTCCGACGCGAAGGTGCGCGAAATCGGAGTCGGCGGGGCCGCGCTCCCACATCCGCCGCGACCCGACGATCCTGCTCAGGGCGGTGGGCGTCGGATGGCACCAGCGCAGTGCCGCGGACTGCTCGTCGACGGTGGTGGTTATCTGACCGCGCAGCTGCGCAAGGTAACGGAAGTAGTCGCGGCGCTCCGCCGCCAGTTCGGCCGTGCGCTTGCCCCCGCCTCGGCCACCGGTGGCGAACATGCCGACCATCGACATGAGCATCATCATCGGGAACATCAGGAAGAGCGGATTTGCCAGCACCGACCGTCCACCGGTCACGAACATCAACGCGATCATCCCGACGACCGCGATGACCATGATCGCGGGCAGCGCGGTGGCAGCCAGGGAACCCGGGACCGGGCGCGACACCTCCGGCGGTGCGATCAAGTCAATGTCACCGCCCGGCGCCGGTGGTGGCTGGATGCGTGTCTCCCGGACGAACACGCGCGTCGACTCGGCCATTGATCCCCCCAGATCTCCTGCTCCGACCGCGCTCCCCCGAGCGCCGGTCAGCTCGCAACACTAGCGCCGACACGCCGTCTGGACCGGCGAATCGCCCCAAACCGAGATTCCCCCGATTTCAGTAAGCTTCGCATCGGCCGCCAGTCGTGCGCCCCCTCGGAGAGCGGGGCGCACGACGAGACGATCAGCGCCCGTCGTAGAGGGTGCCGACCACTTCCCCCGTCGCCGAGGTCAGTACGAGCGTGGTGCCGTTGCGCTCGCGCAGGGCCAGTCCGGACGCCCCACTCGCACCGTTCTCGCCCGTGCCCGCCTCCCACAGCACAGAACCATCACGACCGGTCAGGACCACTCCGGCAGGCGTCGCCCGTGCGCGGACCGGGGTCTGCGAGACACCGTCCGGATGGGACGACCACAGCAGTTTCCCACCGGCATCCCGCAGGGCGAGTCCGTACTCGGCGTCGACGGCCAGCGTGGCCGAACCGCCGGACGAACGCAGTGTCTGGCTCGGCAACAAAGACGAGCGACTGTCGGCATCGATCCGGTCGTCGACGAGAGCCTCCCCCAGCAGTGACTGTGGCAGAAGCCTGCGGACCGCATCGGCGTCCCATCCGTTGCCGGACCAGCCCTCTTCGGCGAGCAGCACGATGAGCTTCGTGATCGCCGAGATCGGCGTCATGTCGCGGATCCCGATCGCCCCGGCCTCCGGGAGCCACGCACCGGAGGCGTAGGCGGTGGCGTTCACCGTGCCCGAGAGCACCTGTGTTCCGTCTGCGATCACCACTCCGGCGGCCGTCGCCGCTGCCAGGGCCTTGGCGATGGTGCCGTCGCTGGCCGAATCCGGGTAGCCGGACGGAAAGTTGCCTTCGCCGTAGGACTCCAGGACCAAACCCTTCGCCCCGGTGGCGACAATGGCGTCGACCACCTTCGCGATGAATGCCGGACCATCCGACGTGAACCGCGCCGGCACGGCCGGCACCGGCACCACCGGGCAGTCGTTGATGCGGCCGGCAATGTAGTTCATCCGGTCGCGGGCCCGGGCGAGCACATCCGGGTTAGAGAGCGCCACCTGCGGTGACTGCGGTCCAGCCAGCACCGCGTCTTCGTCGACGGCGAAATCGATGCCGATGATCGCCAGCGGCGCCAAGTTCGGCGAATGGAAGGCATCGTCGTTGTTCGCACTGACCTTGAGTACCCGCGCGCCCCGCATGATCTTGCCGCGGAACGCGACGGTCACCTCGGGCACCCCGGTGAGCGCCATCGCGACCGCCGCACACACGTTCTGGTAGGCGTCGGTGTTGAATCGCAGCGTCAGCGGCTCGTCCGGTGTCGCCTGGAAGAAGAGCGGTACTTGGGAGCCGGTCAGGACCACCGGCTTGTCCTGGACGATCTGCCCAGTGCCGTCGGCGTCGAACGATGACAGCAGGAAGGGCAACGCTCCCGCGGTGTAGGCCATGCTGTCCGTGCCGTGCAGGACGATCCAGGCGTCGTAGTCGACGTAGTCTTCCAGGATCCGACCGCTGATCAGGCACCAGTCACTGGGCTGCAGGTTGGTCGAATCGAGCGTGCCGCTCTTCGACTCGGGAAAATGCAGATCGGTGATGCAGTCGAAAGTCACGTCGGGGTACTGCTCGACGAGTATCGGCTCGACGATCCGCTGGAAGGCCTCGGCGAACTGTGCGGCCGTCATCGGCGACAGCGGCGTCCCGACGCAACTGATAGTGCCGCCGGTGTTGATCACCGCGATGCGCGACGTTGACGTCACTTCGCGGCCTTCCATTCCTGCTCGTACTCCTTGGCGACACGAACGATCCCCTCACCGATGGTGCGGTAGTCCTCTTCGTTCAGGTTCGCCAGTGACAGCCGGATCGACCATGGCGGACCGTCGAAGCCGGAGCCGTTCAACGCGACGATCTCGGTTTGCGCAGCGATCCGGAACAGGATGTCGGCCGGCTCGTAGTTGGCTTTCAGGTACTCGCCGAATTCGGCCGGGTAGTGCTCCTCGGCGTAGGCGAGGAAGTCGAGCTCGATGTAGTAGCCGACACGCAGCGGATCGGGCGCGAGCGTGATGCCGAGGCCCTCGACCAGAGCGTCGAGCCGACGGCGCACCAGGGCCTGGGCGTCCTTACGGTATTGCTTCTCGGTGTCCAGCAGGTCGAACAGCGAGAACAGCGCCAACTGCACCTGCTGCGGGCCTGAGATACCAGCGGTGTGGTTGAGCGCCACGTCACGCGAATCGGCCACCAGCCGCTGTGTGAACGTGAGCGACTCGGAGTCGTCGGTGAACGAGGCGTACCGCTTGGCCAGCCGTGCCTTCACGTCGGCAGGCAGAGCGGCCAGGTGCTTGTCGAGGACGGTGGTCTTCGTCGTGGCGACAGTGCCGAGGCGCCAACCCGTCGCACCGAAGTACTTGGAGTACGAGTACACCAGGATGGTGTTGTCGGGGATCACCGACGCGAGCGAGCGGAAACCGTCGATGAAGGTGCAATAGACGTCATCGGTGATGACGATCAGGTCGGGGTTGTCCTCGGCGATGATCTGCTTGATCTGGGCGACGGTGTCATCGGACACACGGACCGACGGCGGGTTGGTCGGGTTGATGCAGACCAGTAGCTTGATCGACGGATCGCGCAGCTTGTCGATCTGCTCGGGCGAGAACTGCCAGGTGTGCCGACCGTCGGAACCCACCACATCGGCCTCGATGAGGACCTTGTTCAAGGCAAACTCGGGCAGATCGGCGATGTCCAGGTACGGGGTGAACACCGGGGCCATGATGGCCACCGTGTCGCCCTGCGAGAGCAGCGAATTGGCGAAGAGTGTGCCGAAGATGTAGCACATGGCGGCGCTGCCGCCCTCGGTGCCGAACAGGTCGATGTCCTCGGGTGCGGGGAAGCCCTCACCCATCACCGAACCGAGGTACTGGGCGGCGATCTTCGCGGTGAAGGGCGTCATGGCCGGCGGGGACACGTAATGCTCACCGAGGATGTTGTCGGCCAGCTCCCACACGAAGGCGTCGGCGTCCCAGCCCTGCTGCTGCGCCCAGTCGAGGACGGACCCGAGGAAGGCGATGCCCTTCTGGCCTTCGCGCGCGCCGAGCCAGGTGCGCAGGCTCGCCGCGATCCCGCTCTGGTTGGGCTGTGCCAGCAGGTCCGGTGACCACTGCCCGGCATCGCGCGCAGCCTCGACGGCGAAGAGGCCGAACTGGAAGAAGGCATCTCGTGGCGTGGCGGTGACGAAGTTCGGATTGCCCCGGCCTGCATTCAGGAGTGGCGCGCCGGTCCGCTGCTGTTCCTTGCCCGCCAGCGCGATGAGTCGCACCCGCAGTTCGAACGGCGAGAGCTTCTCGAGGTCGGCCATCTCGGGTCGCGAAGGGATCGCGGGTGTGTCGGTCAAGGGAGGCTCCCATTCAGGTGTCGATTACTTTTCCGTATTTGGATCAATTAAATAATGCTACTCAGAACTATGCCGGATGGAACGCCGCCGGCACCGGCGAATCGCGGCTCTGGGATTTCGCCGTTTCGGCCCGCGCCCATCGCGGCGGCTGGTAGACCCTTTCGGGCAAGGGGAGCTTCATCTGGGGGGATGATTCATGACTGCATGGGCACGCGTATGCGTGGCGGGACCGGATTCGAGCGTCGACGTCGGACTGCCGGCCGACCTGCCGATCACCGATTACCTCGACGAATTGGTGCTGCGGTTGGCCGGGCCTCCCGACCCCAAAGCGCCAGCACTCGAATGGACGCTGAGCCCGATCGGCCGCAACGCGATCGACCCGAGCGAGACGCTGCGCAGCGCGGGAGTCGACAATGGGACGCTGCTCGTCTTGCGCGAGGGTCCCGCGGCGGACCCCGCGGTCCTCATCGACGACACACTCGATGCATTGACCGAGTTGACCGACTCCCGTCACCGGTCCTGGTCGCCGCATTCGGCACGAGTCGTCGGCTCGGCCGGTGCAGTCTGCGCCACCGCTGTCGGCGCCGCCGGGCTGATGGTCGCCCGCAGTACTGCCGCACCGCCAACGCAGGCCGCAACGGCGGCAGTGGCCGCCATCGGAGCAGTGTCAGTGCTGGCCGCCGCCCTGTGGACCGGTCGTGCACATCAGCGCGGCGGACCGATCCCCGTCGCACTGTGCGCGATGTCCGCGCTGCTGTGGGCCGCCGTCGGATTCACCGTCGTGCCGGGGCACCCGGGGGCGGCACACGCCCTCCTCGCCGCAGTCGCCGCGATGGTCAGCGCGGCAATCACCCTTCGGCTCACCCACCGTGCACCGATCGCCCACCTCGCGCTGATCACGGCGGGCGCGCTCGCGGCACTGACCTCAGCGGTCGCAGTCGGCGGCCTGGACCGATCGCGGACGGCGGCCCTCATCGGCGTCGTCGCTCTGCTACTAACCTTCGCGGCGCCACGGCTGACCGTGGTCCTCGCCAAGATCCCGCTGCCGCCGGTGCCATCGCCGGGCGAGCCGATCGATGCCGTCGAGGTGCCGCTCCTGCCGACGATCGACGCGGTCGACGCCGTCTCGCTGAGCGCCCTCCCCGACATCGATGCGCTGACACGCCGCGCCGAACACGCCCGTCAGTGCTTGACCGGCCTGTGTGCGGGGGCGGCCGCAGCGGGTGCCGTGGCGATCACGGCGGCCGGGATCGATCCGCCCGACTGGCGCTTCACCGCGGTCGCACTCACCGTCGGGTTCGCATTCGTGCTGCGCGGCCGCTCACACACCGATCTCACGGCGGCAACGGCTCTGATCACCGGAGGTGCGATGGGGGTTCTCGGGTTTCTCGCGGCCGGCATCACCACGGCCGCGGTCACCGACGACCCGACTCGCCCGTTCCCCGACGGCCTGGCCGCCCTCGCCGCCGCCGCGGCAGCGCTGGTGATCGGCGGCTGGGCCGCCGGTCGCACATTCTCGCCGTTACAGCGGCGCGCGGGCGAACTCGCCGAGTATGCGCAACTCGTCGTGCTGCTGCCGATGCTGCTGTGGGTCCTCGAGGTCTACCGGATGATCCGGGAGGCGTGGTGAGCGAACCGCGCACGCCTCGCCTGGTCGACGGAATACGGTTCGGGCGCGTCGCCGCCACCTGCGTCATTGTCGCCGCCCTCGGTGCGCCCGCGACGATCAGCGGCATTGCACCCGCGGCAGCCGTCAACCCGCCGCTGATCGCACCGGTGCCGCCCGGCGAGAACGCACCGGCCGGCAGCGCCGAACAACGGACCAAGTGCGCGATCCCCGTCCCCGCGGACCGACCCACCTCTGCCTCGCGCACGGCTCACACGCTTCTCGACGTCGACCGGGTCCACCGGCTCAGCACCGGCGTGGGTCAGCGCGTCGCAATCATCGACACCGGTGTCACACCGCATCCTCGCCTGCCGCGGATCGTCGACGGCGGCGACTTCGTGTCCACCGGCAACGGCCTGTCCGACTGCGACGCGCACGGCACTCTGGTGGCCGGTCTCATCGCCGCGCGACCCGATCCCGCCGACGACTTCGTCGGACTTGCCCCCGGGGTCACGCTGATCTCCATCCGCCAGTCCAGCGCCGCCTTCTCACCACCGCGGCGCCCTGCGGACGACGACCCGGAGGCCACCGTCGGCAGCGGCTTCGGCTCGGTGGCCGGGCTGGCGGCAGCGGTGATGCGCGCCGTGCGTCTCGGCGCCACCGTCATCAACATCTCCGAAGTCGCCTGCGCCCCGTCGGCGTCGAGTGCAGGTCTGCACGACGCGGATTTGGGCGCGGCACTGCGGCACGCCGTGGACCGCAACGTTGTGGTGGTGGCGGCGGCTGGCAACGTGAGCAACGACGGCGGGTGCCGCGAGCAGAACCCTCCCGCCGGACGGGCCCAGCAGTGGGATTCAGTGCGCACCGTCGCCACGCCCGCCTGGTTCGGCGATGACGTGCTGACCGTCGGATCGGTGGACACGGCCGACGGCTCCCCGTCGCCGTTCAGCCTGGCCGGCCCGTGGGTCGGTGTCGCCGCGCCGGGCACCGACCTGACCAGTCTGGACTCACGACCGGGTCGTGGCGGGCTCGTCGTCGGGCTCAACGGCACCGACTCGACGGTGCCGATCAGCGGCACGAGCTTCGCGACCGCCTACGTCAGCGCCACGGTCGCGCTCGTGCGGGCACGCTATCCGCATCTCGACGCCCGCGCCGTCATGCGGAGGATCACGGCGACGGCCACCGGCAGCGGAGACGGGCCGGATCCGCGCACCGGGCATGGAGTGATCGACCCGCTGGCAGCGCTGACTGCTCAAATCCCCGACGTCGGTGACGCGCGAGCGCAGCGATTCAGTCCGCCGCCGGCGGCCCGCGGCACCAACCCAGTGCCGATGATCGTGGCCCTGTCCGGCGCAGCACTTCTCGTCGTCGTCCTCGCCGTAACCTCGGGTGTCACGCGTCCGCGCATCGAGCCTCTCGACGACGACCTCTGAAGTGTGCCCGGCCGCTAGAGGACGACGAACTTCCCGGTGTCGATGTCGTAGTACGCGGCGACCACCTCGAGCTTGCCCTTGGACACCTCCGCAGCAATCAGCGGATCCTTCAGCACGATGTCGCGGGACTGGATCGCATTGGCCTTGATCGCCTCTGTGAGCAGGTTTTGGTCCGGGGTGACCTCGTTCTTGGCAGCGCGCACGGCCGGCAGGATGTGGTTGACGATGTCGTCGACCGCCCCGCCGGGCATGGCTCCGCCATCGGCCACCCCGACAGCCGCGTCCACCGCGCCGCACTTGGCGTGACCCGCGACGGCGATCAGTGGGACGTGCAGGTGCTCCACCGCGTACTGCAGGCTCCCCAACTCCGATGAGCCGACGACGTTGCCGGCGACGCGGACGACGAACAAGTCGCCAAAGCCCTGATCGGTGACGATCTCGACGGGGACCCGCGAGTCGGCACAGGTGAGGATCGCGGCGAACGGCTCCTGCTTGAGCGCGACCTCCACGCGGCGCATCTCGTCGGTACCCGGGTGAACCTGCTCGCCGTTCAGGTAGCGCTCATTGCCTTTGCGCAGTTCCTCACGGGCTTGCGCCGGTGTCTCGATCTCGGGGCGGTGCACCGGACCGGGCGCCGTCTTGGACGTCGAGGTGGGCGTGGCCTCGTCCTTCTTGTCATCGGTGGAACACGCGGCCAGCGCGGCACCTGCCGCCGCCACACCCGCGACACCGAAAAGCCTCCGACGGTTCATGTCCATAGCCATACGCGAAGGCTACGACGCTGCACCCTGCTCGCACGGCATAACACGCGTTGACGCCGGGGACTTTCGGACCCGGGCCGGCTACTTGGCGGTGCGCGCCGGACGCAATTCGCGGGGCAGCGCGAAAGTCAGCGTCTCCTCGGCGGTGTTGATGGTCTCGACGTTCTCGTAGCCGTACTCGGAGAGAAAGTCGAGCACGCCGCGGACTAGAACCTCGGGCACCGACGCCCCCGACGTCACGCCCACCGTCGTCACACCGTCGAGCCAGGTCGGGTCGATCTCGCGGGCGTAGTCGACGAGGTAGGACGCGGAAGCGCCCGACTGCAGCGCAACCTCGACGAGGCGCACCGAGTTCGACGAGTTCTTCGAGCCCACCACGATCACCAACTCGCAATGCTTGGCCATCGCCTTCACCGCGACCTGCCGGTTCTGGGTGGCGTAGCAGATGTCGTCGCTGGGCGGGTCCTGCAACTGCGGGAACTTCTCGCGCAGGCGGCGCACCGTCTCCATGGTTTCGTCCACCGAGAGCGTCGTCTGCGAGAGCCACACGAGCTGCGCACCCTCGCGGACCTCGACGTCATCGACGTGGTCAGGGCCGTCGACGATCTGGATGTGGTCGGGCGCCTCGCCCGAGGTGCCCTCGACCTCCTCGTGACCCTCGTGGCCGATGAGCAGAATGTCGAAGTCGTCGCGGGCGAAACGCTTGGCCTCCTGGTGGACCTTCGTGACCAACGGGCACGTCGCGTCAATGGTCTGGAGTTTGCGCTGCGCCGCGGACTCGTGGACCGCCGGGGACACCCCATGCGCAGAGAAAACGACGATCGCACCCTCGGGCACCTCGTCGGTCTCCCCGACGAACACCGCACCGCGTTCGGAGAGGGTGTCGACGACGTGGCGGTTGTGCACGATCTCGTGGCGCACGTAGACCGGCGCGCCGTGCTTCTCCAGGGCACGTTCGACGGTCTCCACGGCGCGATCCACCCCGGCGCAGTAACCCCGCGGTTCGGCGAGTAGCACCCGCTTGCCGCCGCTGTGCGCGACGGAGCTGGTGGCACCGGGAATCCCCATGTTGACGGTTGGCGGCATGGATTCAGGGTACGTTTCCCCGGCGTGGCCGGGCCAGCCGTAGGCTGGTGCCCATGGCTCAAGCACCGTACGGGATCCGCCTGCTGGTCGGCGTGGCCGTGACCGCCATCGAAGAGACCCGCAAGCTGCCGCAAACCATCGTGATGTATCCGATGACGTTCGCGAGCACCATCGCGCAGCTGGTGATGAAGGTGCAGCAGGATCTCGCGGGCTTCGCCATCAAGGGCGACGCCGCCCTGGAGATGGTGTTCCCGCCCAAAGAGGAGAAGCCCGACTGGGCGACGTTCGACGAGGACGACGAGCCGGAGCCCGAGACCCCGACCGCCAACGGGGAGCGTGCGACCGAGGGGCGGTTCGCCTTGTATTCGGTGACCGACCCGCCGGGGCGGACCGCAGGCGCCAGGGCGGCAACCGGGGCGAAGAAGACCGCCGAGGAACCTGCCAAGCCGGCCGCCGAACCGCCGGCCATCGCCGGTGAACTCGACTACGACTCACTGACCCTGGCCCAACTGCGGGCCCGCATCCAGTCCCTGACTGTCGCCGACCTCAGGGCACTGCTGGCCTACGAGGAATCCGCCAAAGCCCGCGCCCCGTTCCAGACGCTGCTGGCCAACAGGATCACCCGCGCGACCGCCAAGTGACCAGCGCGCAGGGCAGCTCGGCGGAGAACCCGTTCCCGGTCCGGGCGGTCGCCACCCGGGTTGCGGCCTGGATCGACAAGCTCGGCACGGTCTGGGTCGAGGGTCAGCTGACCCAGATCAACCTGCGCAGCTCGACGGCGTACATGGTGCTTCGTGACCCCGCCGCCAACATGTCGCTGGACATCATCTGCCCGCGTGACCTGGTGGCCGCGGCGCCGGTGAAACTCACCGAGGGCACCCAGGTCATCGTCCGCGGCAAGCCCAGCTTCTACACCGTGCGCGGATCGTTCTCGTTGCGGGTCAACGCGATTCGCGCGGTCGGGCTCGGCGAGCTGCTGGCCCGGATCGAGCGGCTGCGCCGCCTGCTGGAGGCCGAGGGACTGTTCGACCCGCGGCTCAAGCGGCCGCTGCCGTTCCTGCCCAAGGCCGTCGGTCTCATCTCCGGCCGGGCCTCCGCCGCCCAGCGCGACGTGGTGGCCGTGGCCACCGCCCGCTGGTCGTCGGTGCGGTTTGAGATCCGCGACGCCACCGTGCAGGGTCCGGCGGCGGTGCCGAGCATCCTGCCGCTGCTCGCCGAACTCGACGCCGCCGAACACGTCGAGGTGATCATCATCGCCCGCGGCGGCGGCAGCGTCGAAGACCTGCTCCCCTTCTCCGACGAAACCCTGCTGCGGGCGGTGTCCGCGTGCCGCACCCCGGTGATCAGCGCCATCGGCCACGAACCCGACAGCCCGCTGCTCGACCATGTGGCCGACGTGCGCGCCGCCACCCCCACCGACGCCGCCAAACGCGCGGTGCCCGACGTGTCCGCCGAACTCACCGCGATCGCCGAACTGCGCCGCCGCAGCGCCCACGCCCTGCGCAACTGGGTGCACCGCGAGGAACGCGGCCTGGCCGGGCTCCGCGCCCGGCCGGTGCTCGCCAGACCGCTCACCATGATCGATGCCCGCGCCGACGACATCACCCGCATGCGGTCGGCGCTGCGCCGCGACATCACCCGGGCCGTCGACGGTGAACAGCGCCGCATCGAACACCTGTCGGCCCGGCTGAGTACGCTCGGCCCCGCACAGACCCTGGCCCGCGGCTACGCGGTGGTGCAGCGACTCGACATCGACGACCCGCACGCGGTGTCTTCGGTGGACGACCTGCCCGCGGGCGCGAGAATCCGGATCCGGGTCGCCGACGGCTCCGCCCCGGCAGTCATCGACACAGCCGCCGTTGAAGCTAAGGAAGAGCAGTGACCAAGGACGAACGACAGCCGGTGGCCGAACTCGGCTACGAAGCGGCCCGCGACGAACTGGTCGAGGTGGTCACGCTGCTCGAACGCGGCGGACTCGACCTCGATGCCTCACTGGCCCTGTGGGAACGGGGCGAAGCACTGGCGGCCCGCTGCGAAGAACACCTCGCCGGTGCCCGCGACCGCATCGAAAAGGCCCTCAATACCGAGGACTAGCCGGCGGGCTCGGGCAGCGGCTCCTGCGTTACCCAATCCCGCCCACCAACTAGCCGGCCGGCTTGGGCAGCGGCTCCTGCGTTACCCAATCCCGCCCACCAACTAGCCGGCCGGCTTGGGCAGCGGCTCCTGCGTTACGACGCCCACCGCGATTTTTTCGATGTCGGCGTCGAGACCCTTCGAGCGGACGCCGATGCGGACGTCACCGAGGTCGGTGATCCAGAACTTGTTCTTGTCCTCACCGTCGTAGACCACCCATGAGTGGCCGCCCGCGTCGCGCTTGCCCGCGCCCATCGCGTCGAAACCGCCGAGGAAGGCGACCAGCTCGTCCTCGGGGGCACTGGTCTGCGTCAGCTGGACGTACGAGCCCTTTTTGCTGACCCAGCCGACGTTGCTCGCCACGCTGCCACCGACCATCTGCGTCGATCCCGAATTGGGCTTCCAGCCGTCGGGGGTTGCCGGACGGCGGATCGGGAACGGCATCGACCGGGCGTCGGCGACGAGCGCGGCCGACACGTCGAATGCGGGCACCTTGTCGTCACCGTTGCCGGCCTTGAGGCCGAACGTCCAGTTACCCGACGCGAACAGCACGAAGATGCACACCCCGAGCAGCGCGAGGACGGTCCAGATCATGTCCCGCCCGTCCTGCAGGATCCGTGGTTTACCGGTGGCCATGACGACCAACATAAACCGGCCTGTAGCTCACACCGAAATCACGACTTCACGCCGCCCGCGGTCAGACCCGAGACGATGCGCCGCTGGAACAGCAGCACCATGATCACCAGCGGGACCGTCACGATCGCGCCCGCGGCCATGATCGTGGTGTATGGCTGGGTGAACGAGTTCTCTCCCGAAAATCGGGCGATGGCCACGGTCACCGGTTCGGTATCCTGCGTCGACAGCTGACTGGAGAGCATGAACTCGTTCCAGGTGGCGATGAACGCGAGGATGGCCGTGGTGAACAGGGCCGGCGCGGCCAACGGCAGCACGATCAGCCGGAAGGCCTGAGTCCGGGTCGCGCCGTCGATTCGGGCGGCCTCTTCCAGTTCCCACGGCATGTCGTTCATGAACGAGGTGAGTGTGTATACCGTCAGCGGCAGCACGAACGAGATGTTCGGGATGATCAGCGCCTGATAGCTACCGATCCAGTTCAGGTCACCGAACAGCTGGAACATCGGCGTGATCAGGGCCACGCCCGGAAACATCGACGCCGCCAGGATGATGCCGCTGACGATGTACTTGCCGCGGAACGCGACACGGGCCAGCGCGTACGAGGCGAAGATGCCCAGGATCAATGCCACCGCGGTGGTGACGGCACCGATCAGCAGGCTGTTGACGATGGCGGCGAGGAAGTCGTTGCTCTTCTCCGTCGACAGGGCGTCCCGGAAATTCTGGAAGGTGACATGGGTGGGCCACCATGTGGTGTCGAAGGTGTGTTTGACGTCCCGGAAGGCGGTGATGACCATCCAGTAGAACGGCGCCAGCCCCCACACCAGGATCAGCAGCACGCCGCCGTAGGTGCGGATTGCCTGAAAGATCTTGCGCCGGTTACGTGTCTGCACGCTCGACGCCATGCGTACCGGCGTTGCGGTCGTCACCGGACTCCCTTTCGCTGCTCTTCCTGCGTGCGAACCACGTTGGCGCCCAAGAACTTCACCATGATGAACGCGACCGCGAAGATCATCAGGAAGACCATCGTCGACAATGCCGAGGCACTGTTGAAATTGCCGCTGCGCATCTCATCGACCACCAGGATCGACACGGTGGCAGTCGGGCTCGCACCGCTGGTACTGGTTAGGATCGCCGGCAGATCGTACATGCGCAGCACATCAAGAGTCCGGAACAGCACCGCCACCATGAGCGCCGGCTTCACCAGCGGCAGGGTGATGTGCACGAACTGTTTCCACTTCGACGCACCGTCGACGCGGGCCGCTTCGTATACGTCGGACGGGATCAGTTGCAGCCCGGCCAGAATCAGCAGCGCCATGAACGGCGTGGTCTTCCACACGTCCGCGATGATCACCGCGAACCGCGACGTCCACGGGTCGGTGGTCCAGGCGATGTCGGTGCCGAACATCTTATTGGCGATGCCGTTCTCGGCGAAGATGAAGAACCAGAGCTTGGCGGTGACCGCGGTCGGGATCGCCCAGGGGATGAGCACGCTGGCCCGCAGCAGCGAACGACCCACGAAGGTGCGGTTCATCACCGTGGCCATCCACAACCCGAGCACCACCTCGATGGCGACGGTGACGACGGCGAAGAAGAAGGTGATCCCCACCGCCTGCCAGAAGTCACTGCCGAGATTGCCGTCGGGGCAACTGCCGGCACCGGTCCCGCAGTCGCCGGTCAGCCACATGAGGTAGTGCTGGAATCCGGCGAAGCCACCGGACTCGAAGCGGCCGGTCTCCTCGTTCAGGCCGGCGTCGTCCTGAAACGACAGGTAAACGGCACGCAGGACCGGGTAGGCGATGACCACCGCCAGCACCGCCATGGTGGGTGCCAGCAGCCAGAACGCCCGGAGATCCCGGCCCTGAGTGCGTTTGGTGAGCGGCCCCATCACGTCCGGTCAGACCGGACGCGACGGGGCCGGACCCGCGAAATCACTTGGTCGCGACCTTGATCGCCGCGTCGATGTCGGCGGCGGCCTGATCGACGGTCTTGGATCCGTTCAGCGCGGCGTAGGTGTTGTCCTGGATCGCCTTGCTCACACCGTTGTAGTACGGGGTGACCGGGCGCGGCTTGGCATTCTCCAGTGCGTCCTTGAGCGCCGGGAGGTACGGGAACTCCTTGACCAGCCCCTTGTCGTCGTAGATCGAGGCCAGCACCGGCGGGAACGAGGCCTTGGCGAACGACTTCTGGTTCTCCGCGCTCTGGATGTACTTGATGAAGTCCAGCGCGGTGGCCTTGTGCTTGGAGTAGACGTTGATCCCGTCGTTGTAACCGCCGAGCGTCGAGGCGCCGGCACCGTCGGGTCCGACGATGGCCGCGACACCGAACTTGCCCTTCACTTTCGACTCGGCATCGCCGGCGTTGGTGTACATGTACGGCCAGTTGTAGGCGTAGGCCGACTCACCGCCGACGAAGGACAGGTTGGTCTCCTCCTCGGTGAAACCGGTGGCCTTCTTGGGGATCAGGCCCTTCTTGTAGGCGTCGACGAGAGCCGACAGACCCTCCTTCGCCTTGGTGGAGTTGACCTCGGGGGTCTTGCCGTCGGAGCCCACGACCTGGCCACCCCACGAATGGATGAACTGGCTGGCGTTGACGGTCAGACCCTCGTACTGCTTGAGCTGGGTGACCAGGCAATCGACCTTCTTGGCCTTGGCCTTGGCGCAGCTCTCGGTGAGCGCCGCCCAGTTCTCCGGGGCCTTGTTGCCCACGATGTCCTTGCGGTAGTAGAGGAGCTGCGCGTTGGTGTTCTGCGGGCCCGCGTAGAGGACATCGCGGTAGGTGGCACTCTCGACGGTCGCCGGCAGCAGCCCGGCGGTGTCGATGGCCAGGTCGCCGGTGAGCGGTTCCAGCCAGCCGTTGGCGGCGAACTCCGCGGTCCAGGTGACGTCGAGCGCCATCACGTCGAACTCGCTGTTCTTGGCCTGTAGGGACTGGACGAGGCGTGAGCGCTGGTCGTCGGCCTCACCAGGGAGCTCGACGAGCTTGACCTGCTCGTCGGCGTGGGCCTTGTTCCACGAGGCGACGACCGGCCGGATGAGGTCGAGGTCGTTCTTGCCCATGGCGAACGAGATGGCGCCGCGGCCGTCGAGGTTCTTGCCGGCCGAATCGTCGGCGCTGTCGCCGTCGTCGGAGCAGGCCGAGAGCACAAGTGCTGATGCCACCGAAAGCGCAACGGCGAACATACCGCCGCGGCCAAACCGGGTCCTGGTACCCATAGTTCTCCTGTTCACAGGTCTGGTCGAGAATTTTCGCCGCACACACGACATGACACGTGGGTCGCGGGTCACACCAAGCTCAGGCAAAGTATCACATCCGCAAGGTGACGTGGCTTACAACCGCTTACCCGTGATCGTCGAGAACAGATGCACCCGGGACACGTCGACGGCGAGGTTCAAGCGGTCGCCCTTGTGTGGCGGATAACGCCAATCGGCCCGCGCCACCAGCGATGCCTGCGCACCGAACAGTTCGGTACTTCCGTACAGGAACGCGTCGGAGCCTAGTTCCTCCACGACGTCGACGTCCACCGGCAGCGACTGCGGCACCGACCGCCCGTCGACGATGGCCAGGTCCTCGGGCCGGATACCCACCACCACCTCGTCGGCGTCGAGGTTGGCCGACGACGGCGGCGGGATGGAGATCCCGCCGAGTTCGATGCCACTCAGACCCACCGGCACGGTGAACAGATTCATCGCCGGCGAGCCGATGAATCCGGCGACGAACAGGTTGTCGGGCTTGGCGTACAGGTCGCGCGGCGTGGCGCACTGCTGCAGCACGCCCTTGTCGAGCACCGCCACCCGATCCCCCATCGTCATCGCCTCCACCTGATCGTGGGTGACGTAGAGCATCGTGGCGCCGATGGACTGGTGCAGGCGCTTGATCTCCACGCGCACCTGCGCGCGCAGCGCGGCGTCGAGGTTGCTCAGCGGCTCGTCGAAGAGAAACACCTGCGGGCGGCGGGCGATGGCGCGACCCATGGCGACGCGCTGCCGCTGGCCGCCGGACATCTCGCGGGGGTAGCGGTCGAGCAGGTGGCCGATGCCGAGCATGGCGGCCACCTCGTCGACGCGCTTGCGGATGTCGTCCTCGGGCGTCTTGCGCAGGCGCAGCCCGAAGGCGACGTTGTCGCGCACCGTGAGGTGCGGATAGAGCGCGTAG
>DLKD01000150.1 GCA_002477755.1 Gordonia sp. UBA7599 | reverse complement strand
CCGGCACCGCCCACTGGGCCCTCCGGCACCGCCCACTGGGCCCTCCGGTATCGCCCACTGGGCCCCCCGACACCGCCCACTGGGCCCCCCGACACCGCCCACTGGGCCGTCCTCGGTCATCGACTGGGCCCACGCCGGTCGCGGCAGCGTTTTCCACAGGCCCGCTAAGCCACTCCGAGTTATCCACAGCTCGCGCGTTTGGGTCTAGTGCCGCGATAGCGGAGGTGGCTACGTTCGGTGCATGGATACCGGGGGGCCGAAGCAAATCCAGCCACACGACGCACTGATACGCGCCGTGCTCAGCAACCCAGACGACGCCGGGTCGGTGCTGCGCTCGTTCCTACCGGCCACCGTTCTCGACGGCCTGGACCTCGAGCACTTGGAGCTCCAGTCGGGCACCTTCATCACCGAGGAGCTCAGCGCCCGCAACGCCGACTTGCTGTTGCGCACCACCATCCGCGGTGAACAACCAGACGGTACGACCGAGGAGCACGATGCGTACCTGTACTTCTTGGTTGAACACCAGTCCACCCCGGAACCGGCCATGGCCGTGCGGATGAACGGCTACCAACAACTCATCTGGGAACGCCACCTGCTCCAGCACCCCAACGGCCCGATACCGCTGGTCATCCCGATCGTCATCTACCAGGGCCAGCGCCGCTGGGACGCACCCACCAACGTCGCCGACCTGCTCGACCTCCCCGCCGCCTACGCCGCATCCCTCGGCGAGGACCTACCACGAATCCGCTACTACCTCATCGACCTCACCGGTCTCGACGACGACGACCTGCGCAACCGACCACTCACCCAGACAGCACAGCTGACATTCGTGTCACTGCGCCGCGGCCCCGGCGACGACGATGTCACCCTCTGGCTGACCCACTGGCGCCCCGAGATCGACGGACTTTCCAAACAGATCCTGACCATGCTCATCCGCTATCTTGGATACGTAGGCAACACCCCACGGGACAAGCTCGCAGCATTCGCCGCCACCACCGGGCCACACACCGAGGAGATCATCATGACCGCTGCAGGACGACTCGTCACCGAAGCCGAAGCACGAGGCGAAGCAAAAGGCCGAGCCGAAGGCGAAGCGCGGCTGCTGCTCAAGCAGCTGAGCACCCGCTACGGCACCCTCGACCCCGAGATCCACCAACGCGTCGAGAACGCCACCACCGAGCAGATCGAACTCTGGAGCATCCGACTCATCCAGGGCAACCCCGAGCTCGACGACATCTTCGCCTGACCGTCTTTGCCGAGGTGGTGGACCACCCGCGAGTACCAGAACTCGGCACTGTCGAACGAACCCTGGCAACACCCCACGGGACAAGCTCGCAGCATTCGCCGCCACCACCGGGCCACACACCGAGGAGATCATCATGACCGCCGCAGGACGACTCATCACCGAAGCATGGGCAGAAGGCGAAGCCCGAGGCGAAGCGCGGCTGCTGCTCAACCTGCTGAGCACCCGCTACGGCACCCTCGACCCCGAGATCCACCAGCGCGTCGAGAACGCCACCACCGATGACATCGAACTGTGGGCCACCCGCTTCGCCCAAGGCGCAGCCACTCTCAACGACATCTTCGCCTGACCGTCTTTGCCGAGGTGGTGGACCACCCGCGGGTCCCAGAACTCGACACTGTCGAACAAACCCTGGCAACACCCCACGGGACAAGCTCGCAGCATTCGCCGCCACCAGCAGCTGGCCGCCCGCTACCGCACCCGCCCGGTACTGCGCGTCGAAGCTCGGCCAGGATAGGGGCATGACCCGCGCCGACGATCCTGGCCGTCTCCTCGTCGACCTCCTCGCCGCGACGGGTGCCATCGCGGCCGATGCCGAGCACATCGTCACCCACGGCGCCGTTATCGTCCTCGACGGCGACCGCGCATGGAAGTTCAAGCGGCCCGTCGCCTACCGGTACATGGACTTCTCCACCGTCGAACGACGCCGCGACGCACTGCGCGCCGAACTCGACCTGAACCGCCGCACCGCACCGCAGATCTACCTTGGTGTCCACGCCATCACGCGCACCGCCGAGGGCGTCGAGCTCGACGGCAAGGGCGAGGTCCTCGACTGGGCGCTGGAAATGGCCCGCTTCCCTGACGACGCTCTCCTGGCCCGCTACGCCGAGGACGGCAGGATCGACGACACACTGCTCACCGGGCTGGCGGGACAGGTCGTCGCAATGCACGTCGGCGCCGAGGTCTCCGACGACCATCACGGTGCCGCCCGCTTGCTCGACGTTGTCGTCGGGAATCGGGCCAGCATGAGCCGCTACCCCGACGTCCTCGACCCCGACCGGGCCGATCGGCTCACCGAGCAACTGACCGCACTGATCGCTTCGCGGGCAACGCTCCTCGACGCCCGAGCCACCGCGGGACGGGTCCGCCACGGCCACGGCGACCTGCACTTGAGCAACATCACCGTCCTCGACGGCACGCCGGTCCCGTTCGACTGCCTCGAATTCGACCCTGAGCTGGCGATCGCCGATGTCCTCTACGATCTCGCCTTCCTCCTGATGGACCTCTGGGTGCGGGGCCTGCGCCACGAAGCCAACGTCGTCGTCAACGCCTACCTCGACGCGTCGGCCGACGACGAGGATGGCTTCGCGCTCCTACCTCTGTTCCTCAGCGTGCGAGCGACGGTGCGTGCCCACGTCCTTGCCGCCGCTGGCGACGTCGACGACTCTCGCGCCTACCTGGACCTCGCACTTTCGCTGCTCGAGCCGCAACCGCCGCGGATCGTCGCGATCGGCGGTGGTTCGGGCACCGGCAAGTCGACGCGAGCACGGTCATGGGGCGGCGATCTCGGCGTCGCACCGGGTGCCCGCATCCTGCGATCAGATGTGTTGCGCAAGCGGTTGGCCGGAGTCCCGACGCTCACCCGGCTACCGGCGTCGGCGTACACCCCGCAGATGAGCGCGCGCGTCTACGCCGAGCTGGGCCGCCTCGCCGCCGCAGACCTAGCCGGCGGGATGAGCGTCATCGCCGACGCGGTCTTCGGCAGCGACGAGGAGCGCGACGACATCGCCGCCGTCGCCGCGACATCCAGTGCCGAGTTCACCGGCATCTGGTTGGAACTCGACGAACAGACGCGCATCGCGCGCATCGAGGGCCGCGGCCCCGACGCGTCCGACGCCACCGCCGACGTCGCACGGGCGCAAACACGCGCATTGCGGCCGCCGGGCCCGCCATGGCGCCGGGTTGTCGCTGAATAGCCCCGAAATCGGTCAACCAGCGAGGCGCAGAGGGAAATGCTCCCTCTGAGGCCCGCTCCTCGACAGGTTTCGGTGACCCGTCAGTCGACGCGAGGCTTGACCAGCGGAAACAGGACGGTTTCGCGGATCCCCAGGCCCGTCAGCGCCATCAGCAGACGGTCAATGCCCATGCCGGTGCCCGACGTCGGGGGCATGCCGTGCTCCATCGCGGCGAGGAACTCCTCGTCGAGCACCATCGCCTCATCGTCCCCGGCCGCGGCCAGACGCGCTTGATCCACAAATCGCTCACGCTGGATGATCGGATCGACCAGCTCGGAGTAGCCGGTCGCCAACTCAAAGCCGCGCACGTATAGATCCCACTTCTCGACGACGCCGGGGATGCTGCGATGCGCGCGCACCAGCGGCGAGGTCTCCACCGGGAAGTCGCGGACGAAGACCGGCTCGTCGAGCTTGGACCCCACGAGGTGCTCCCACAGCTCTTCGACGAGCTTGCCGTGGCCGTAGCCCTTGTCCAACGGAACGGCCAGCCCCACGTCGTCGGCGATCTTGAGCAACTCGTCGACGGTGGTGCCCTGCGCGACCCCGTCGACATCGTGCTGCGGCACGATCTCACGACCCAGCGCCTCCGACAACGACGGGTACATCGAGAGCGACGTCCACTCGCCGGACAGGTCGTACGTACTTCCGTCGGGCATCGCCGGGGTCAGCGTTCCCAGCGCCTTCTGCGCGACGGTCTGGACGAGGCTGCGGATGAGCTCGGCGCCGTCGTCGTAGGTGCCGTACGCCTGGTAGGTCTCGAGCATCGCGAACTCGGGGCTGTGTGTGGAGTCGGCGCCCTCGTTGCGGAAGTTGCGGTTGACCTCGAAGACCCGGTCGATGCCGCCGACCACACAGCGCTTGAGGAACAGCTCCGGCGCGATGCGCAGGTAGAGGTCCATATCGAAGGCATTGGAGTGCGTCACGAAGGGACGGGCCGCGGCGCCGCCGTGCAGGGTTTGCAGCATCGGCGTCTCGACCTCGAGGAAGTCGCGCTCGGCCAGGAATGCCCGCAGTTCCGCCATCACCTTGATGCGGGTGCGCGCGATCTCGCGGGCCTCCGGGCGCACGATCAGGTCGACGTAGCGCTGGCGGACGCGCGTCTCCTCGTTGAGTTCCTTGTGCGCGACGGGCAGCGGGCGCAGCGCCTTCGACGCCAAGCTCCAGTCGTCGGCCATCACCGACAGCTCGCCGGTGCGCGAGGAGATGATCTGCCCGTGGACGAACACGATGTCGCCCAGGTCGACGTCGGACTTCCACCGCGCCAGCAGCTCCTCGCCGACGCCGTTGAAGCTGATCATCACCTGCAGCTGTGTTCCGTCGCCCTCCTGCAGCGTCGCGAAGCAGAGCTTGCCCTTGTTGCGGATGAAGATGACGCGTCCGGCGACGCCGGCATCGACACCGGTTTCAGTACCGGCCTCAAGGTCGGGGTAATCGGCGCGGATCTGCGCGAGCGTGTGGGTGCGCCCGATCTCGACGGGGTACGCCTCACCCCCGTCGGCGAGGATCCGCTCGCGCTTCTCGCGCCGGATCCGCAGCTGCTCGGGCAGGTCGTCGGCAGCGTCCGCGGCGGACGGATTCTTGGCATCACTCACGGGTGCCAATCGTATCGGCCGGGGCCCACTCGGCGAGGTCGCGGGGCCCACTCGGCGGCCGGACACGGCCCACTCGGCGAGGTCGCGGGGCCCACTCGGCGGCCGGACACGGCCCACTCGGCGAATTACTGCTGGTGGTCGGCAATCATCGCGAGCTCGCCATCGGCGATCACACCGTTGAGCTGGTGGCGCAGGAGCGCCTCGTGACCGCCGGCGAGGAACACCGCATTGGTAACGCCACGCGCCCGCAGGTGCCACGCGAGCCACTCGGCATCGTCACCGTCGTCGGAGATGATCAGCCAGCGCGCATCGGCAGTGGCCGTGCGCAGAGCCTCATCGCTCCCCGGGGTTAGGCGCTCGAGCGCATCGAGCGGCGCCAGCGCCAGCGCGCCGTGAATCGCACCGGCCGCATTGCGGCGCTCCTGGGTGCGGATATCGACCGGGCGCAGCCCGGCCTCCACGGCGATGCGGAAGTGACCGGCCGGCACGGAGAGCTTCTCGCCGAAGGCGGGAGCGGAGATCGGCGCGGCGGGCAACGTCGTTGCCGACGAGGCGACGGTGGGAGCGGAGGTCGGCGCAGCGGGCAGGATTGTTGCCGATGACGCGACGGCGGGACGGGGCTGGGTCAGAACGGCAGTGGTGACGACGGTGGTCATCGGGAACCTCTCGGGAGTGATCGCTCAAGCCCTTGCAGGCGAGCAAAGCAGATTGTCTTGGAAGCGGGTCTCAGGGCCGGCAGCCACGGCGATTACTCACCGACAGGCGACGTGGGCCCTAACAACACTTCCGACAACGCTTGATCACGACGACCAGTCTGCCATGACCGCTGACCTCGCTCAACATTTCGGCCCAACAGTGAGCGAATCCACGAAAATTCATACTCGGTTCAACCGAGTGCATCGATTGATCGCTATGGTGGACGGGGCATCGTGCGATGCACGGAAGTACTCCGCAATCTGAAGGTGGATTTTCATGAGTGACACTCTCAATGTTGGTGATCGTCTGGGCACCGGCCAGTCGCTGACCTCGGCTAATGGCGCCTACACGCTGACGCTGCAGGACGACGGCAACCTGGTCCTCACCGACGAGGGCAACGCTGTGTGGTCGACGAAGACCAACGGCAAGGGCGTTGTGCGCGCCTCGGTCCAGGACGACGGCAACTTCGTTCTGTACAACGGCTCCGACGAGGGCATCTGGTCGACCAAGACCTCCGGTGCCGGCGCTCGTCTGGTGCTGCAGGACGACCGCAACGTGGTCCTCTACATCGGCGACAAGGGCGAGTGGAGCTCCAAGACCGTCACCGACAAGCCGATCGCGCAGGCAGTGTCGAACGAGGCTCCGGCCCCCGCTCCGAAGAAGACCTACACCGTCGTCTCGGGCGACACCCTGTGGGCCATCGCGGAGAAGTTCCTGGGCGACGGCAACCGCTACCCGGAGATCGCCAAGCTCAACAACATCGCGAACCCGGATCTGATCAACGTCGGCCAGGTGCTCACCATCCCGTGAGCTGACTGACACAGTCGGACTGACAAGTCCCGCACCGATTTCTCGGTGCGGGACTTTTCGTTGGGTGGGGCTCTCGGGGACTAGCGCGCCTTGACCCGCTCGTAGACGCGGCGAAGACCGTCGAGGTTCAAGAAGCTGTGGTGATCGGTGATCGTCTCGCACTCGTCGACCATCAGCGGTGCGAGATACCCCGTCCCGACAACCCGCACGTCGTCGCCGCCAAACCCGTCCACCTCGTCGCGGATCCGGTCGACCAGGCCGTCGACCTGCCCGGCGAACCCGTACACGATCCCCGACTGCAGCGCCTCGACCGTGTTCTTCCCCAGCACGCTCCGCGGCGCGCGCATCTCAACGCGGCGCACGGTGACGGTGTGCTCGCTCAGCGCATCGATCGCCAGGTTCACCCCGGGCGCGATTGCGCCACCGAGGAACTCCCCCTTCGCCGACACCGCGTCGACGACGGTGGCCGTCCCGAACGCCACGACGATGCTCGGCACCCCGGGAAAATTGCCACTCACCCCGACGGCGTTGGCGACGCGGTCGGTCCCCACTTCCTTCGGGTTATCCACCAGCAGCGGCAGCCCGGTCCGCACCCCCGGCTCCAGCAGCACATGCGGACCTCCGCCGAAGTACTTGTCGACCATGCCCCGCAATTCGCGCAGCAACGACGGCACAGTGGAGAGCGCCGCGACGGCGGTGACCTGCTCCAAATCGGGCCCGAGCAGCCCGCGGATGAGCAGTTCCAGCTCGTCGGCGGTCAGATACGGGTCAGTGTGGATACGCCAGTCACGCACGAGCACCGCATGATCACCCGTGCCGGCGAACACCCCCAAATGGATGTTCGTATTGCCGACCGCGACGGCCAGCAGCATCAGACCAGCGCGAGACCGGCGCGCCCGCGCGGGTCCTTCAGACCGGATCCGGCCGGCACGTTGGCCGGGTCGTTGCCCTCGGTGAGCACACGGTTCTTCTCGTCGACGAAGACGACGGCCGGCGAGTAGTCGGCGATCTCCTCGGGGCTCATCACGCCGTACGCGATGATGATGACGAGATCGCCGGGATGCACGAGGTGCGCGGCGGCGCCATTGATGCCGATCACGCCACTCCCCCGCTCACCGGCGATCACATACGTCTCCAGGCGGTTGCCGTTGTCGATGTCGACGATGCAGACCTGCTCACCCTCGATGAGGTCGGCGGCGTCGAGGAGATCGGCGTCGATCGTCACCGAGCCGACGTAGTGCAGGTCGGCTTGCGTCACGGTCGCCCGGTGGATCTTGGACTTCATCATGGTGCGGAACATCGTGGCTCCTCTTTTCAGTGGTCGGCCGGCAGATGACCGGCCGGATCGGAGTCGGTGGGCTGGGAATCGGTGGGTTCGGGATCGCCGACGACGACCCCGACGTTGTCGAGTAGGCGGGTGGTTCCAAGACGGGCTGCGACGAGGAGACGGGCTTGTCCCTGTTCCGGCGCCGGGCCCAGGCTGCGGCTGCGCAGTTCGAGGTAGTCGACGTCGAGTCCGGGGCATTGCGCCAATACCGCGCGCGCGGCCGCCAGCACCGCGTCGATACCACCCGGCCCGGCATGGGCCCCGGCGGTCAGCGCGGCGGACAGCGCCGTCGCCAGCGAGCGCTGATCCTCACTCAGGTAGCGGTTGCGCGACGACAGTGCCAGCCCGTCGGGCTCGCGGACGGTCGGTACGCCGACGATGTCGACGCCCAGGTTCAAGTCGGTGACCATCTGCTGGATCAGCACCAGCTGCTGGTAGTCCTTCTCCCCGAAGTACGCGGCGTTGGGCGCGACGATCCCGAGCAGCTTCGCCACGACCGTCAGCATCCCGATGAAATGCGTCGGCCGCGACTGCGCTTCAAGGATCTCCCCCGCCGGCCCGGGGTGGATCGTGGTGCGTCGCCCATTGGGGTACATCCCGGCGTCGGTGGGCGCAAAAACGAGTTCGACGCCGATCTCGCGCAGCTTGGCGCAATCCTCGTCGAACGTGCGCGGATAGGCGTCGAGGTCCTCGCCGACCCCGAACTGCAGCGGGTTCACGTAAATCGACACGACGACGACGGTGTTGCCGGCCTTGCGCGCCTCGCGCACCAGCGTCAGATGGCCTTCGTGCAGCGCGCCCATCGTCGGCACCAGCACAACACGGCGACCGGTGCTGCGCAGTGCCGCGCTGACCCGGCTCATCGTCGCGGGATCGCGGTGCACAGTCAGCTCGCCCGGCACGTAGGCCGGTGCGGCAGAGGCGGTGGCGGCAGCGGTCACGACGCCTCCCCGAGGACTCGGGCCAGTGCGGGCGCGGGGGCGGCGTGCGCGGCGGCACCGTTTACGGCGCGACGGACGAGTTCGGCTTCAAGGCCGTCGACAAGCCCGTGCACGTGCACGACCTGC
>DLKD01000023.1:372-21874 GCA_002477755.1 Gordonia sp. UBA7599 | reverse complement strand
CGACGGGCGGTCTCGTCGTCGCCGCCGACGTGCGCGTGGGACGGCCGGGGTCGGCCGACGAGCGGCTCGGCGGTGATGCCGCCGCGGCCCTGGTCTTCGGCGACGGACCGGCGATCGCCGACATCGTCGCTCACGCCCATTCCACTGCGGAGTTCCTGGACACCTGGCGGCCGCCGTCGGCGACGGTGGCCGCGCACTGGGAGGAGCGGTTCGGATACGAGCAATATGTCGCGCTCATTGACGACGCCGTCCCCCGCGCACTGGCGCAGGCAGGCGTGAGCAGCGCCGACCACGCCGTCGTGGTGAGCCCCAACAGTGCCATCGTCAAACGTGCCGGCTCCCTGGTGCCCGCCGCGCAGGGCGTGGTCTCACCGGTCGGGTACTCCGGTGCCGCTGATCTGCTACTCGGCCTGGCCGACGTCCTCGACCGCGCCGAGCCCGACCAGACCGTGCTCCTGGTGTCGGCGGCGGACGGCTGCGATGTGTGGGTGTTGCGCACCACGGCGGCGCTGGTGGACCGGCGCCAACCCGTTCCGGTGGCACGACAACTCGACGGCGGCATCGAGGTGCCCTATCCGGTCTACTTGTCGTGGCGCGGGCTGCTCGACCGGGAACCACCCCGTCGGCCCGAGCCCGACCGTCCGGCCGCACCACCGTCGTCACGGGGCGCCGGGTGGAAGTTCGGGCTGATCGGGGCCCGGTGCCGCGAGTGCGGCTTCGTCCATCTCCCGCCGGTGCCGCTGTGCCGCCAATGTCATTCCGGCGACATGGAGCCCGCGCCGGTGTCGCGGCTGCGCGGTCGGGTGGCGACGTTCACGGTCGACCGGCTCGCGTTCTCGCCATCGCCGCCCGTCGTCGACGTCGTCGTCGATTTCGAGGGCGGGGGCCGGTGCACCGTCGAGGTGGCCGATGCCCAGCCCGAGCAGGTGCGCGTGGGCGCGGAAGTGGAGATGGTCTTCCGCAGCCTGTTCGTCGCCGACGGTGTGCAGAACTATTTCTGGAAGGCGCGCATCGTCGACGATGCGCACGCTCGTCAGGAGGACGCATGAGTAGTCACGGGATCGTGGACAAGGTGGCGATCATCGGGATGGGGTGCACGCGGTTCGGTGAACTGTGGGACCGCTCGGTCGACGACATGCTCGTCGAAGCCGTCGGCGACGCCGTCGATTCGGCGGGCGTGGAACTGGCCGACGTCGACGCCTTCTGGCTCGGCACCCTGGCATCGGGGTCGTCGGGTCTGACCCTGAGCCGTCCGCTGGGGATCGACTACAAGCCGGTCACCCGGGTGGAGAACTACTGCGCCACCGGTTCTGAGGCCTTCCGGAACGCGTGCTACGCCGTCGCCTCCGGCGCGTACGACGTCGCCATGGCCGTCGGCGTGGAGAAGCTCAAGGACTCCGGCTATTCCGGTCTGCTGCGTGCCGACCCGCCCGGTGACGGCACGGCACCCGAGCTCTCGGTGACCGCACCGGCGGCCTTCTCGCTGATCGATCCCGCCTATTGCGCCAAGTACGGCGTCGACCCCGAGCAGATGCGGGAGGCGATGACGCACGTCGCGTGGAAGAACCACGTCAACGGGGCGCGAAACCCGCGTGCCCAGTTCCAGGCCGCGGTGTCCAAGGAGAAGATCGACTCGGCGTCCAAGGTGGCCGGCCGGCTCGGCGTGTTCGACTGTTCGGGCGTCTCCGACGGTGCGGCCGCCGCGGTGATCGTCCGCGCGGAGGACGCGCACCGCTACACCGACCACCCCATCTATGTGAAGGGGCTGTCCATGGTGGCCGGTCCCATGCGTGGCGGGATGGACCCGGAGTACGACTACACCACTTTCCCCGAGGTGGTCGCGTCTGCGGAGGACGCCTACCGCCAGGCCGGGATCACCGATCCGGTGGAACAGCTGTCCTTCGCCGAGGTCCACGACTGCTTCACGCCGACCGAGATCGTGCTGATGGAAGACCTCGGTTTCACCGGCCGCGGCCAGGCCTGGAAAGACGTCCTCGCCGGCGAGTTCGATGCGGACGGGCGCCTGCCGGTCAACATCGACGGGGGGCTGAAGTCGTTCGGTCACCCGGTCGGTGCCAGCGGCCTGCGGATGCTGTTCGAGGCATGGCTCCAGCTGCGCGGCGAGGCAGGCGAGCGGCAGCTGCCCGATGCGCATCGCGCGTTGACGCACAACCTGGGCGGACGGCCGGGCGGCTGCGTCTCCTTCGTCGCCGTCGTCGGTGACGAACCGGGCTGAGCCGTTCCCGCGCGCACTAGGGGCCGGATCATCCCGGCCACCGTGTGGCTGGAAGGGTCGGGCCTGACCCTGGACAACGGCGTGGTCTGCGACGAGACGCTGTGGACCCCGACAACGCGAAGCCCTACGGCACGGTCCCGTACTTCTGACGATGGCGTGGTTGTCGCCGTGTGGTCCGGATCCGGCAGTCAGGATCCAGCGAGGCCGTTCAGGATGAACGCCTTCGCCGTGGACACGAGGTCGTCGATGTCGCCCCGTTCGGGATCCCACCACTCACTGGTCCAGTTCATGGCGCCGAACACCAGCATCAGCGCCGTGTGGACGTCGATGTCGCCACGGATCTCCCCGGCGGACTGAGCGGCCCGCAAGATGTCGGCCCAAATAGCACCGTAGGCGTTCTCCTCGGCGACCTGACGCTCACGGATCGCCTGGGGCACCTGCCCGGCGTTGCGGATGGACGCAGTCGCGTAGTTCGACAGGTCGAGTTCGTGGCGCAGATGCTCTTCGATCGCCACTGAAAAGCGGTCGAGCGGAGTCGTCCCGTCCGGGAGCTTGTCGAGTGCTTCTTCGAGGTGCTTGCGCAGTTCGGCGACGCCGGACCACATGACCTCTTCAATCAGGTCCTCGCGCGACGAGAAGTAGTAGTAGATCGCCGGGGCCTGGACCTCGGCGAGGTCGGCCACATCGGACAGTCGTAGACCCGCGTAGCCTTTGTTGCTCAGCACCTGGGCAGCGGAGTCGAGGATGCGCCGACGTGTCCGTGCCGACTTGGAGTCGGATCCGGAGCCGTTTTCCTGGGTGTCCGCCATGTCAGACATCCTAAGGACCGCCCTTACAGGCTCTCTGCTCGCGGGCGGCGACTGATTTGGTTTGTGTCTGGGATCGACTCCGGGCAGGCATTACCACCTCCCGCTCACCATGCGAGGGTGCCGCGTTTCACGAGTTGTGCGGCGATGACGTTGCGCTGGATCTCGTTGGTGCCTTCGCCGACGATCATCAGCGGTGCGTCGCGGAAGTAGCGCTCGACGTCGTACTCGGTGGAGTAGCCGTAGCCGCCGTGGATACGCACGGCATCCAGGGCGATCTCCATGGCGGCTTCCGACGCGAAGAGTTTGGCCATGCCGGCCTCCATGTCGACGCGCTCACCGGCGTCATAACGCTGCGCGGCGTGCAGGGTGAGCTGACGGGCGGCAGTGAGCTTGGTGGCCATCTGGGCGAGGTAGGTGCCAATGGCCTGGTGTTGCCAGATGGGCTGGCCGAAGCTTTCGCGCTGTTGGGCATAGGCGAGCGCATCGTCGAGGGCGGCTTGCCCGACGCCCAGGGCGCGGGAGGCGACCTGGATGCGCCCGGTCTCCAGGCCCTTCATCATCTGGGCGAAGCCCTTGCCCTCGACGCCGCCGAGCAGGCTGTCGGCCGGGGTGCGGTAGTCGTCGAAGGCCAGCTCGCAGCTTTCCACGCCCTTGTACCCGAGTTTGGGCAGGTCACGGGAGACGACCAGTCCGGGGCCGTGCTCGACCAGCAGAATGGAGATCCCGGCGTGGCGCGGCGAGGCGTTCGGATCGGTCTTGCAGAGCAAGGCGATCAGCTGGGAGCGCCGCGCGTTGGAGATCCAGGTTTTCGAACCGTTGACGACGTAGTGGTCACCGTCGCGGCGCGCGCTGGTGCGCATGTTCTGCAGGTCGGATCCGCCGCCGGGCTCGGTCAAGGCCATAGTGGCCCGGATCTCGCCGGTCGCCATCTTGGGTAGGTAGCGCTGCTTTTGCTCGTCGGTGCCGAACAGCAGGAGGAGTTTGGCGACGACGGTGTGTCCGCCCATCGCCCCGGCCAAGCTCATCCAGCCACGGGCCAACTCGGCGGTGACTTGGACGTAGCAGGGCATGGAGACCGGCGTTTCGCCGTAGGGCTCGGGGATGGCCAGGCCGTAGATCCCCATCTCCTTCATCTGCTCGATGAGGTCTTCGGGGTAGGTGTTGGCGTGTTCCAGCTCGCGCACGACCGGCCGGACCTCTTTGTCGACCCACTCGCGCACCAACTCAACGATGTGGCGTTCCTCGGTCGACAGTCCCGTCATTGGTGCGGTCTCCTCCACGGTATTGCTCACAAATGGACTTTAACATTGATTAAATTACGTGACTCCAGTTCAATTGTGCCGGACATCGGCGCTGTGTGTGCCCGGAGCCAATGCCGCGATGGTGGGCAAAGCGCTGGCATCCGGGGCCGGCTTCCTCCTGGACCAGGCCTGACCGGTCCGGTTGGCCGCACCTGCCGCACTCAATTCAATTCGGACTATTTCGACTAGTCGGAATAGTCCGAACGGGGTATCTTCGTGGTATGAAGACGTTGTCGAGTACCGAAGCCAAGGCGAAGTTCAACGCTGTGCTGGCCGAGGTTGCGGCGACTGGGCAGCCGGTCACTATCACCAACCATGGTAAGCCGGTTGCCGTACTGCAGCCTGCCGAAGCACCCGTTCGCGAGTTCGGAATGCTGGCCGGACTGATCACAGTTCCCGATGACTTCGACGATCCGATGTCCGAGGACGAGCTCGCGCTCTGGGAAGGCGGCGAATGAGCGACCAGCGCGTCCTCCTCGACACAAATGCGCTACTACGTCTGGCAGCCGAACCCTCCAAGGTCGCCACTGCTGCGCGTGAGCTCATCGGCTCACCGGACACCACGCTGGCAGTGTCGGCCGTCTCGGCGTGGGAGGTGTCGATCAAGGCTCGGGTCGGCAAACTGCCGGAGGGTAAGGCACTTCTGAACGCTTGGGACACCGTCGTAGCCCGAATGCGGGCGGAGGTCCTCGACATATCAGTCGGCGACGCGATCACAGCCGGTGATCTGCCCTGGGAACACCGGGACCCGTTTGACCGCCTCCTGGTTGCACAGGCTGTCAGGCACCGCTATGTCCTCGCAACCAGCGACCGTGCGATCTTGCTGGACGCACCCGTCCCGACTTTGGACACTCGGCCCTGAGTGGAACACCGCTCGGACCGCACTCTGCGCTGAGCCGCTACTGCTTGTAGGACGAGAGGAAGTTGCCGATCCGCTCGATGGCCTCGGTGAGGTCCTGCGCCCACGGCAGGGTGACGATCCGGAAGTGGTTCGTGTCGTCGAGGTTGAACCCGCTGCCCTGCACGACGAGGATCTTCTCCTGCAGCAGGAGGTCCTGGACGAACTGCTCGTCGTCGTGGATCTCGTGGACCTCGGGATCCAGGCCGGGGAACGCGTAGAGCGCGCCGCGCGGCTTCACGCACGAGACGCCGGGGATCTCATTGAGCTTCTCCCACGTCACGTTGCGCTGCTCGTAGAGCCGCCCGCCCGGCTGGCACAGCGCATCGATCGACTGGTAGCCGCCGAGTGCCACCTGGATCGCGTGCTGGCCGGGAACGTTGGAGCACAGTCGCGTCGAGCACAGGACGTGTAGTCCTTCGATGAAGCCCTGGGCGTGGTCCTTGGGGCCGGTGATGACGACCCAGCCGGCGCGGTAGCCGCATACCCGGTAGGCCTTCGATAGGCCGTTGAAGGTCAGGCACAGCAGGTCGGGGGCGAGCGAGGCGATCGAGACGTGCTCGGCGTCGTCGTAGAGGATCTTGTCGTAGATCTCGTCGGCCAGCAGCAGCAGCGAGTGGCGTCGGGCGACATCGGCGATCTGCGCGAGCACCTCGCGCGAGTAGACGGCGCCGGTCGGATTGTTCGGGTTGATGACCAGCAGCGCCTTGGTGCGGTCGGTGATCTTCGACTCGAGGTCGGCGACGTCGGGCTGCCAGCCGTTGGACTCGTCGCAGCGGTAGTAGACCGGCTTGCCGCCCGAAAGCGTGGTCATGGCGGTCCACAGCGGATAGTCGGGGGAGGGGATCAGGACTTCGTCGCCGTCGTTGAGGAGCGCCTGCATCGTCATGGTGATGAGCTCGGAGACTCCGTTGCCCAACAGCACGTCGTCGACGTCGAAGTAGGGGAACTCGTCGATCAATTCGTAGCGCGTCACAACCGCGCGACGGGCCGACAGCACGCCGGTGGATTCGGAGTAGCCCTGCGAGTACGGCAGCGCATGGATCATGTCGCGCATGATCACGTCGGGCGCCTCGAAGCCGAAGAGCGCCGGATTGCCGATGTTGAGCTTGAGGACCCGATGTCCCTCGGCCTCCAACCGGGCCGCGTGTGCGTGCACCGGACCACGGATCTCGTAGCAGACGTTCTGCAGCTTGTAGGACTGCTCGAGCGGCTTGAGGTTCTGGTTCAGGTGCGAAACGTGCGGTCTACTCACCAGTCAATTGTGACAGCCGAGTGCAAATCGGTTTTCATCGAACCCGATTGGCGTGCTCGGCGATGCCGCTACTCGTCGCCGTCGGTGAAACGGGCCGACACCGACCGCCCCAATGCCGCGACCTGCGCGTCGAGTTCGGGGACCAGTTCCGCGGCGTTGCGCCGAATGGCATACTCGCCGCCGTTGGTGGACAGAAGCGGCTTACCCAGGCGCAGCCAGCGCACCCAGCCCGGGCAGAAGACGCGCCGCTTGCGCTTCTCGATGCCCTTGGCAAAGGCCGTGCCGCACTTGTCGATGGTGGTCGTCTTGCCCAGCGGTGGCGGCATGCGGCGCAGCATCTCTTTGAACGCCGGCAGGTCCGACTTGGCGTCGCGCACCATGGGGGTGTCGATCCAGCTCATGTGTGCGCTGCCGACGTCGACGCCCAGGTGCGAGATCTCCAACCGCAACGCGTTGGCGAAGTTCTCGACTCCGGCTTTCGAGGTGCCATAGGCGGCCAGGCTCGGCGCGACCGCGTAGGCGGCCAGTGACGAGACGACCAAGACGTAGCCCTGGCGGTCGATGATCGACGGCAGGGCGGCGCGCACGGTGTTGAAGACGCCGTTGACGTTGATGTCGATGAGCCGGTAGAACGCGGCGGGGTCGACGTTGAGCACTGTGCCGTAGGTGGCGATACCGGCGTTGGCCATGACGACGTCGAGACCGCCGAAGCGTTCGGTCGCCTGCGCGACGGCCGCCTGCATCGACTCCAGGTTCGTCACATCTGCGACGATGCCCAGCGCGGAGTCCCCGCCCAATTCGGCGACGATCGCGTCCAGGGCCTTCTGGTCGATGTCGGTCAGGACCAGATTGGCGCCGCGCTTTCGCAGCTCACGCGCCGTCTGGGCGCCGACGCCGTTGCCGCCGCCGGTGATCAGAACTGTTTTTCCCTGTAGCGAACCCATGGGTCCGAGGATAGGCGTCAGCTCTGGCCGGGCCCCTTCTTTCCGGGGTCCATCCCGAAGCCCTTGGCCTTCGGGGCGGGAGCCGCTTTGGGTTCGGCGGCGGGTGTCTCGGCTGCCGGTGCCTCAGCTTCAGCAGCCTCGGCGGGCGCAGCCTCAGTGGCTGGTGCCTCTGCGGCGGGGGCCTCAGCAGTCGGAGCCGGTGCTGTCGCCGACGGCGTTGCGGCGGGCTTGCCCAGCCCGGCGTTCATGCCGCCCTTCATCGCGAAGCCCTTGACGGGCTTGGGATCGGCCGGTGCCTCAGCCGCGGGGGCCTCGGCTGCGGGTGCTTCAGCGGGGGTGGCTTCGGCTGCCGGTGCGGCTGCGGCGGGCTTGCCCAGGCCGCCCTTCATGCCTCCCATGCCGCCCTTCATCGCGAAGCCCTTCGCGGCCGGCTTGGCGTCGGCCGCGGGGGCCTCGGCTGCGGGTGCTTCGGCAGGGGTGGCTTCGGCTGCCGGTGCGGCTGCGGCGGGCTTGCCGAGGCCCTTCATGCCTCCCATGCCGCCCTTCATCGCGAAGCCCTTTGCTGCGGGTGCTTCAGCAACAGGTGCCTCAGCGGGGGTGGCTTCGGCTGCCGGTGCGGCTGCGGCGGGCTTGCCGAGGCCGCCCTTCATGCCTCCCATGCCGCCCTTCATGCCGAAGCCCTTCGCGGCGGCCGGTGCTTCGGCGGCGGGTGCTTCGGGGGCAGGCGAGGCGGCGGGCGAGCCCATGCCGCCCTTCATGCCACCCATTCCGCCCTTCATGCCGAGGCCGCCCTTCATGGCAAGGCCACCGCCCGCGGGCTTGGCGTCGGCGGGGGCCGCGGCAGCAGCCGGGGCTGCGGCGGGTTTGGGAGTGGGACTGGGAGCGGGAGCCGGCGCTTCTTCGATGACCGGTGCCTTCGGCTGCTCGACGTCGCCGGGGCCGCGCACCTTGCCCTCGCGAGCCACGTCGATCTCGATGCCGCGGCGGACGCCTTCCAGCAGCAGCTGGGCGACGTCGACGACCTCGATCTGGTCTTCCTTTTCGGTGCCCGACGTCTGCGCCGTCACACCGTCGGTCAGCATCACGCGGCAGAACGGGCAACCCGTGGCGATCTTCTGCTTCTCGCCCATGAGGTCCGGACCGCTCTCCAGCGTGTCCAGCGCCTCGTCGACGCGGTCGATGTTGATGCGCTTGCCGAGCTGCTCCTCCATCCACATGCGAGCGCCACCGGCGCCGCAGCACATGGAGCGCTCGGCGTGGCGGGGCATCTCGGTGAGGGTGGAGCCCGACGCCTCGACGAGCTCGCGCGGCGCGTCGTAGACCTGGTTGTGGCGGCCCAGGAAGCACGGGTCGTGGTAGGTGACGGACTCGCCAGTCGGCGGCGCGACGGGGATCAGCCGCTTCTCACGGACCAGGCGGTTGAGCAGCTGCGTGTGGTGGACGACCTCGAACCGGCCACGCTCACCGTCGACCTGCGGGTACTCGTTGCCCAGGGCGTTGAAGCAGTGTGCACAGGTGACGACGATCTTCTTGCGCTGGTGCGGCGCCGTCGCGAAGAGTTCGTCGACCTGCTCGATGTTCTGCTGGGCGAGCATCTGGAACAGGAACTCGTTGCCTGCGCGACGGGCCGAGTCGCCGGTACACGTCTCGCCCTCGCCGAGGACCAGGAAGTTGACCGCGGCGACGTCGAGCAACTCGGCGACCGCCTTCGTCGTCTTCTTCGCACGGTCCTCGTAGGCACCGGCGCAGCCGACCCAGAAGAGGTACTCGAAGCCGGCGAAGCTGTCGACGTCCTTGCCGTACACCGGGATGTGGATGTCCATCTCGTCGATCCACGCGGTGCGCGCCGACGGACTCTGGCCCCACGGGTTGCCCTTGTTCTCCAGGTTCTTGAACAGGCCGGCCAACTCCGACGGGAAGTCGGACTCGATCAGCACCTGGTAGCGGCGCATGTCGACGATGTGGTCGACGTGCTCGATATCGACCGGGCACTGCTCCACACACGCACCGCAGTTGGTGCAGCTCCACAGCGTCTCGGTGTCGATGACCGCGCCACCCTCGTTGCCGTTGGCCTCGCCGACCAGCGGGCGCTGCGCCTGTGCGCGCGCCGCCTCCGGGATGGCCTCCAGCTTCGCCGTCAGCTCGTTGCCGTCGGCGTCGACGAGACCGACTTCCTCGCCGCCCATGTCGGTGCGACCGCCGGCCAACAGGTACGGGGCCTTCTCATAGGCGTGGTCGCGCAGCGACATGATGAGGATCTTGGGGCTCAGCGGCTTGCCGGTGTTCCATGCCGGGCACTGGCTCTGGCAGCGGCCACACTCGGTACAGGTCGTGAAGTCCAGCAGCGCCTTCCAGCTGAAGTCCTCGATCTTGCCGGCGCCGAAGGCGTCGTTGTCGGGGTCGGCGGTCTCCATCGTGAGGGCGCGCCCACCCGAGGTCATGGGCTTCAGCGGGCCGAGTGCGACCCCACCGTCGGCCTCGCGCTTGAAGAAGATGTTCGGGAACGCGGCGAAGCGGTGCCACGCCACACCCCAGTTGACGTTGTTGCCGACGAGGAACAGGAACAGGCTGCCCGACAGGAGCTTGATCAGTGCGAAAACAGCGACCATCGTGGGGCTGGCCGGCAGGAGCTTGGCCACCTGCATCGTGAAGAAATCCGACCCGGGGTTGCTGTGGTGGTAGGTGGCGATCTTGCCGGCCTTGACGAACACCATGCCCAGGCCCTCGACGAGCACGATGGCCTCGATCGTGTACGCGGGCACGAATCGCGAACCGGAGAAGCGCGACAGGCGCGAGGGGACGCGCGGGTGGTTGAGCTGGCGGATGATGATGAGCGTGACGATGCCGACGACGGTGCCGATGCCGAGGATCTCGTCCCACAGGTGCCACCCGAAGGTGTTACCGATGACCGGCCAGTGGAATTCCGGGTTGATCGACTGCCCGTAGGCCTCGAAGAACAGCGGGAAGCCGCCCAGGAAGCCGATCATGACCAGCCAGTGCGCCCAGCCGACGGTCCGGAACTTGTTCATCCGGGTGTGGGCGAGGAACTCCTTGAGCATCGTCCACAGTCGCGGGAAGAACGGGAAGAAGCGTCCGGGGGCGGGTTGCCCTTGGGCCACCGTTCGCGCGATACGGCTGACGCCGCGGCCGAAATTCGCCCAACAGACGAGGCTGATCAACGCCCCGATGAGTCCCAAAGTGATCGTCGTTGCGCTCAACGATGTCACCTCGCCTTTCGTCAACACGAACGGGTACTACACTCCGTCGTCATAACGGTAAAGGTTCGCACCCGTCTTGCGCCTCCCAGGCTTACCTAACTTCGCAGGTCGGTGACCTGCGCAACAGCCTCCAGCTCCACCAGCCCGTCCTCCAGGTAGTCCAGGAGGCGCTGCAGGCTCGGCAGTTCGCCACGCGCGCCGATGAGGCCGAAACCGATTTCGTCGGCCGCCGAGGTGAGCGTGATGTTGATGGCGTTTCCGGCCGTCACGATCGACACCGGGTAGCACCCGTCGAGCTTTGCCCCGTTCCAATACATCTGGTCCTGGGGGCCGGGCACGTTGGAGATGATCAGGTTGAACTGCGGTGGCGTGTAGTTGACGAAGCCGGGGATGCTCATGAACGCCAGCGGGGCGATCGTCGCGGCTCCCAGCGCCAGCGCCTGGATGGGGCGCAGGCCGCGGATGACGTTCTTGCTGGCCCGCATGGAGTCGACGAGGGTCTTCAGCCGCGACGCCGGGTCCGGGTCATCGGTCGCGAGGTTCGCCATCACCGCGCTCACCGCGTTGCCGTCGTCGTCGGCACCGACGTGCATCGAGACCGGGACCATCGCGATCAGCGGATCGTCGGGCATCGAGTTGTTCTCGATCATGTACGTGCGCAACGCCGAGCTGCACATGGCCAGCACGATGTCGTTGAGCGTCACGCCGAGGGCGGAGGCGACCTTCTTCATCCGCGGGATCGACCACTGGTCGGCCGCGAACCGGCGGGCGCTGCCGATCGGCACGTCGAACATCGAGCGCGGTGCGAAACTGCCCGGTGCGACGAAATCGTCATCGCTGAGGGCCTTCCACGCCACTTGCCCGGCGGCGGGCACGATACCGGCCACCTGCCCGGCGACATCGGCGACCTGCCCGGCGACGTCGGCGACCTGGCCGGCCACCCCGGCGGCTGCGCCGATCTGCTTGGCGATCCCGCCGAACAGTCCGCCGCCATCCTCCTGCGGCTCGTCGACCACCTCGACCGGGTCCTCGAGCTTCGGATTGCGCTTCTTTTGCAGGCGAGCGTCCCAGGGAGCGGTGCCGGTGCGGTCCTCGGGGTTCGGCGAGAGGGTGCGGGCGAGCAGACGCATCGACGTGACACCGTCGACGAGGGAGTGGTGGACCTTGGTGTACATGGCCAGGCGCCCGTCGGCGAGGCCCTCGATGATGTGTGCCTCCCACATCGGCTTCGACCGGTCGAGCAGCGTCGAGTGGTTCAGGGAGACGTAATGGAACAATTCGCGGATGCGTCCCGGCTTGGGCAGAGCGATGCGGCGCACGTGGTAGTCCAGGTCGACGGTGTCGTCGACGCTCCACGCCACCGAGCCGAGCAGGCTGAACGGCTGCGCAGGCCGGCGTCGGAAGATCTCACTGATCTCGAGGTCCTTGCTGGTGAATGCGGCGATCACCTCGTCGGCGAGTTCGCCGGCGGTCTGGCCCTCCCGCGGGATGAACAGCTGCAAGCCACCCACGTGCATGGGTTGTTCCCGGGTCTCGGAGATCAGGAACATCGATGAGGTGACGGGCATGTATTGCAAGGGAGTCCTCCTCCGGCGCGGCGACGATGCTGCGGTAACAGTATCTACTCCCGAGTCGTCGCCGGTGGCCGAGTCCGCACACTGGCGCCACGAGGCCGAAAGTGGGCGTGGGTCGCTACGGTGTGCGGGTGGGCAGACAGCGGATCAGCCGGTTCGGCCAGGGTGCGGCGCGCATGCTCCTGGTCGGGTTCATCGCCGTCGAGTGGATGATCGCGGCGTCGAGTACGTGGGTGTACTTCGCCGCGCGCCATCGCGTCGTCGCGCCCGACGAGGTACCCGTCGGCTCGACCGCCCTGGTGCTCGGTGCGAAAGTCCTCGACGGTGAGCCCGGCGTCTACGTGCGTGCGCGCTTGGACACGGCCGTGGAGCTGTTTCGGGCCGGGCGGGTCACGACGATCATCAACTCCGGCAACGGATCCTCGCGCTACGGCGACGAGACCGCGGTGATGCGCGCCTACCTGGAAACGGCGGGAGTCCCGTCGTCGGCGATCCGCGATGACCCGGCCGGGTATGACACCCAGCGCAGTTGTTCCCGCGCGCGGTCTGAGTTCGGGTTGTCGTCGGTGGTGTTGGTGACGCAGGGCTTCCACCTCGACCGGGCGATCGCGTTGTGCCGGCTCGACGGCCCGGACCCGATCGGCGTGGCGGCGCCCTGTGACGACTGTGCATGGTGGTCGATTGCGCGTAACCACCTGCGGGAGGGGCTGCTGGCTAGGCCCCGCGCACTGCTGTCGACGGTGTTGCCGTAGCGGGCTCGTCGGTGGGGTTGTTCGCGGCCTTGCGCAGGCGCGGAAGCGGCAGGCGCTCGCGACCGGTGAGGTAGACCGACCCGGGAAGGCGGCGGAGGACCTCGACGAGCAGGAGTGACCCGGCGAGTGTCGCGAGGTAGACCACGGCGGTGCCCAGGGGCTGCGGCAGCGTCGTGATCACCCACGAGTCCAGGCCGTGGCCGGACATGCCGAGGACGAAGTAGAGCACCAGCACGTGGACGAGGAAGACGCCGAAGCTGCGGTTGGAGGCGTAGGCCACCGCGCGCGCGAACCGCGGCGTGGACGTGCGCCAGCGGTGGCTCCACGTCAGGGCGGCGGCGTAGAGGCACGCGATCGCGGTGACGAGGAACGGCAGGAGCGTCGGCTGGAAGGGGCCGGAGTACAGGTTCGGCGCACCGTCGGAGGTGTCGACCCGGTCGAAGAAGGTGCCGACCGCGTAGCCGCCGGTGATGAGCAGTGCGGCCGCCAGACCGATGCCGACGTAGCGCGCGTTCTCCCCGGTGACCGCTCGGGCGATCGCATCGCGGTGGACGGCGGCGATGGCGCCGTACATCAGGAAGAACTGGTAGGGGATGAAGACCACGTAGTGGTGCCACCACGGGCTCGAGGTGGGGAGCCAGTGGGTGATGGTGTACGCGATGACGAACTGCAGCGCCAGGGAGGCGCCCAGGACGACCGCGTGGTAGCCCTTGGTCACCTGCAGCAGCCACAGCACCAGCGGGAAGAGCAGGTACACCTGGACCATCACGAACAGGAAGTACATGTGGAATCCGCCGCCGCCCAGGCCCCAGCCAAGGTTCCAGGCAAACTCCTTGAACGTGCCGCTGACGCTCGACGGGAAGTCGCGCAGCGACGATGAGCCGGTCAGCCCGCCCCAAAGGTAGCCGCCGAAGTCGTGGACGTCGGTCGACAGGCGGCCCTGCGGCAGCAGGATCTTCACAGTGAAGTAGATCGCCGTGAAGATGACGTACGGGTAGAGCACCAGCTTGATGCGGCGCCGCCAGAACGACCAGGTCGAGAAGTCGGCGCGGTCGAAGTACTGGTAGGCCAGGACGAAGCCGGTGAGCGCGAAGAACGTGTTGCGCGTGAAGTGCAGGAGCAGTCCGGTGGTGGTGACGCCGATGCTGTTGACCTCATCGGTCGTCTGGGTCAGCACGTGGATGAAGATCACGAGCCCGAACGTCGTCGCGCGGATCAGATCCAGGTGGTGCAGGTAGGACCGCTTGGACTTCGCAGTAGTTGCGGGTGGGGCCGCATCGGGCCCAGCGGGGCGCACGGCATCGCGTGCTGTCGCTGCGCTGGTCATGACCAATTGCCCCTTGAACGTGAACTGTGGCTTGCGTGCCCCGCCCGGCGTCGTCGTCGGCGCGGCATCCGCGGCGAAGGCCGCTGGAGGTTGATTGCCCAATCTTATCGGCCGAACCTGGGAGCAGCCTAATGAATGCTTAGGTAATCGAAGTGTCGTTCGTCACCCGCCCGGTCCTGCGGATTCAGACAAAGCGCTCCGACGCGTGTGCTGCTTAGGCGCACCGGGCGCAACCGGCTACCCTGGCACGTTGTGATACCGAGCTCGACGACGACGGCTTCCGGGGACTCGTCCCCGCGGGCAGCAGACCCCAAGTCGAGCAGCAAGGGCGCCGCCTACCGGCACGACCTCGACGGATTGCGCGGACTGGCCATCGCGCTGGTCGCCATTTTCCACGTCTGGTTCGGGCGCGTGTCCGGCGGTGTGGACGTGTTCCTCACCCTCTCCGGGTACTTCTTCGTCGCCTCGCTGCTCAAGCACGTCACCGTCACCAACTCAGCGTCGTCCTCGTGGCGCGAAGCGCTGAACCCCTGGCCGCGTCTCTCGCGCCTGCTGCGGCGCCTACTGCCGGCGCTCTATCTGGTGCTCGCCGGGGTCGTCCTCCTGATCTTCCTGGTCATGCCGCGCACCCGTTTCGCGCCGCTGGGCCAGGAGGTCATCGCTTCGGCGCTGTACTTCCAGAACTATCTGCTGGCGTTGACCTCGCAGGACTACGGTGCGGCGACGTCGGCGGCCAGCCCGATGCAGCACCTGTGGTCGATGTCGATGCAGGGCCAGTTCTTCGTTGCGACGCTGCTGGGTGCGCTCGCCCTCGGCGGCATCCTCAAGTTCGCCGCACTTCGCACCCCGCGGTTCGGTGATCCACAAACGATCCGCCGGATCGTCGGCCTGGCGTTGCTGGCGGTCACCCTGGTGTCGTTCCTATGGGCCAACTACCGCCACGCCGTCAACCAGCCGGTCAACTACTACGACACCATGGCGCGCCTCTGGGAGCCGATGGCCGGCGGCCTGCTCGCCGTATGGATGCCACGCCTGGTGCTGAGCCGCCGGGTGCGCAACGTGCTGACCGTCGGGGCGCTGCTGCTCATCGTGACGTGCGGTTGGTGGATCAAGGGCGTCGAGGAGTACCCGGGCGCCATGGCGCTCGTCCCCGTCGGTGCGACGCTGCTCATCATCTGGACCGGGTCGGCAGCCACCCGTCCCGAGGATGCGCCGAACCTCGACGTCGACGATCGGCGCGACGTCAATGCCCGCATGGCGTCGCCGTTCATGGTCTGGCTGGGCGGCATCGCCTACGCGCTGTACCTCATCCACTGGCCGCTGCTGATCTTCTTCCTCAGCTGGCGCTACAAGGACCACGCGACCTTCCTCGAGGGCACCGGGATCCTGCTGGTCTCTGGTGTGCTCGCCTGGGTGGTCACCCGCTTCGTCGAAACGCCGCTGCGCGCGGGCCGCGATACCGGCTTCTCCCCGCGCTACCGCCGCATCCTCGTCGTCGGGCTGGTCATTGCGACCATCGCGGCCGGGACGACGTCGATCACCTGGATCCGCCACCAGGCCAACGTGCGCGTGAACACCATGAACCTCGATCCGCGCCTCTATCCCGGTGGCCTGGCGTTCTTGTGGAACGTGCCCGCGCCGCACGTGCCGCCGATGCCGCCGGTCGAGGCCGCGTACATGGACCGCGGCCCGACGTGGGACAACCCGCCGAACCAGAAGATCACCGGCTGGAACGACGACACCGTCCGCGTCGGCGTGTACGGCGACACGACCGCCACGCGCACCATCGCCATCGCCGGCGGGTCGCACGCCGACATGTGGGTGCCGGCATTCGACGTCTTGGGCAAGCGCCACCACTTCAAGGTGACGACCTACGTCAAGGTGGGTTGTGCGCTGGTCAAGGAGCACGTGTTCAAGTGGTACGGCAAGGAGCGGCCCGACTGTAATCGGTGGGCGGCCAAGGCGCTGGCGAAGTTGGCGGAGGACAAGCCCGACGTCATCGTCACCAACAGCACCCGGCCCACCGAGGTCGAGGACCACCGGCCCGGCGACTACGTGCCGAAGGACTACGTCACGGTGTTCGACGAATTCAAGGCGCGCGGGCAGAAGGTCGTCGCGATCCGCGACACCCCGTGGACGCACCTGGAGAACGACTGGAACCCGCCCGAGTGCCTGGCCACCGGACGCAAACCGCAGGTCTGCGGTGTCAGTCAGAAGGTGGCGCTCGCATCCACGGATCCGGCGCTTAAGATCGCCGCACAATTCCCCAATGTGACGTTCCTGGACTACACGAAGGCAGTCTGCAAGGACGGCTACTGCCCGGCGATCGTCGGCAACATCCTCGTCTATCGCGACACCCATCACCTCACGGCGACCTTCGCGCGCAGCATGGTGCCCGCACTCCAGAAGGACTTGGCCGGCCCGATCGGCTGGTGGAAGTAGCTGCCCGTGGAACCGCTGAGGTCTGCGACCACATAGCGGTCGCAGATCTCCGCAGTCCTGTGCTATGGGGCCTTACGACGGTGAGCCGTGCAGGTTCTTCGCCGTCTTCGACGTGGTGACCTCCGCCGGGTCCGGGTAGGTGCCCAGCAGTCGGTCTGCGGTGCCCGACGTCGTGACCGTGTACCAGTAGTGCTCGTTCTTGAAGTGGTGGAAGCGGTGGTTCTTGTAGACCGCGCGGTAGGGCCGGTGGCGCGGCTTGTAGTCGGTGTGGATGAGGAAGTGTGTCCACTCGTAGAACAGGAGGAACGCCGTTACCGTCAGCAGGAACGTCATGCCCAGCGAGACGCGGCTGAATGCGAACACCCCGATCAGTGTCAGCGCCGGTAGCAGGCCGACCAGGACCGGCCACGGAATGAAGATGAGTGGGATGTCGCGGGGGTCTTGGTGGTGCCGACGGTGATCGCGCGCCAGGATCGAGTCGATCTTCACGCCACCGACCGTGCGGGGGCGCCAGTGCAGGATGCCGACGTGGATCAACCATTCGATGACCGGCGAGACCGCCAGCAGGATCGCGACGACCAGCGCGTCGGTCCATTGCCAATCGCCCAGGGCGATCCGTGCGACCAGTGATCCGACGAGAGGTACGGCGATCATCCAGGGGGACGGGTGGTGCCAGAACTCGGCGGTCGCGGCGCGCAGCGTGGTGATGCGGCGGTGGCCCGAGCGGGCAGTGCGCCGGCCGGTTGGTGAGTGGCTAGCCGGTGCGTGGTCAGTGGTCATCGGATCCTCCGTCGAATTGCGCTGCCGCGTCGAAGACGGCCAGGAGCGCGGTGGTGCTGGGGGAGAGCAGGTCGTCGGCGGCCTGTCGGGCGCCCGGGGCGTCGCGGTTTTCGAGAGCCGCGACGAGGGCTCGGTAGCCATCGACCTGCCCGACCTCCCCAGCCATCGCCACCGAGAGCGCGGGTAACGCCGGCTCGTAGGCGGCGCGCAGCGTGTTGAACATCAGGCGGTAGACGATCGACTCGGCGCCGTCGACGATCCGGTCCCAGAACTCCAGGGCGAGGACCTGCAAAGCCAATGGATCGGTCTCGGCGGTGATCTCGTCGACGGCGGCGTGCAGCTGGTCGAAGCCGGCGGCGGACATTCGGGTCGCGGCCAATCCGGCGACGATCGGTGCGATCGCCGCGCGGGCTTCGACGGCCGAGCGGGCCACGCTGATGTCGAGACCGTCGTCGTTCACCAAGAGTAGGGGCAACAGGTCGAGCCCCCCGTCACGCCGGATGTCGCGGACCGTGGTCGTGTCGCCCTGGCGGATGTGCACGAGGCCGGAGGTGGCGAGGCGTTTGAGGGCCTCCCGGATCGCCGGTCGGGAGACGTGCAGCGCCGCGGCGAGGTCTCGCTCGCTTGGTAGCGCACCGCCGGCGGGGAGGTCGCCGCTGATGACGCGGGCGGCGATCTGGTCGTACACGTCGTCGGAGACCGAGCGCCGCACGACTGGTTGGAACGTCATGGACCCACTGTGCGCCCAAGTGGTCAGCCTGTCAAGTGGTCAGACCAGTAACCTTGGGGTAGTGGGAGGGCCCACTCGGCATAGCGGGCGGGCCCACTCGGCGTAGCGGGCGGGCCCACTCGGCGGGTTAGAGAAGATCCTCGGGGGTGATCACGTGGACGGCGGCTTCCTCGGCCGAGGCGCCTGCACCGTCGATGCCGACATCGGTGCCCAACATCTGCTCGTCGTCGTCGGACATGACGCCCTCGTCGGGGCCCACGAGTCGCCCGGCGCGCGGTCCGCCGACCTCGTCGGACGACGGGTAGTCCGCATCGTCGTCGGAGTCCGGGTCGTAGGCGATGTCGGGCACCTCCTCGGCGAGGCGCTCGTCGAGCGACTCGTGCGCGAAGTTGTCCTTGTCGTAGTCGTGCGGCGGACGGTCCGGCGGCGAATAGCCGCGGTCGAGGACGTCGCCCAGCTCCTCGTCGGCGAGCATGTCCTCGGGCTGCAACTGCTCGACGGTGTAGTCGCCGCCGTCGTCGTCGAAGTCGTCGTTCATGCGAGCAGGATACGGGCACCATCGCCGAGTGGGCCCTGTTTCATCGCCGAGTGGGTCGGGCTCCATCGCCGAGTGGGCCCTGTTTCATCGCCGAGTGGGTCGGCCCCCCATCGCCGAGTGGGCCCTGTTTCATCGCCGAGTGGGTCGGCCCCCATCGCCGAGTGGGCCTTGAATCCTTAGGGGTTCATCTCGTACGCGCCGTTGTAGGCCTGCACACGGCTCCACATCCGGTCGAAGCGCGCCGGATCGGGCGTCGGCGCGGCGATGGCGTCGCGCGCCCAATCCTGCTGCGGCTGGGTCGCCGTCGGCTTGCCGAGCAGATCGACGGCGAACGACGAGAAGTCGCGGATGATGGTGTCGAAGATCTGCGCGACGGCATCGTCGTCGAGCCCGGTCAGCTCGGCCTGCTCCAGGATCAACTGGCCGTAGGCGATGAGCGAGAAGATCTGACCGACGGTGAGCAGGAAATCGAGGTCCTTCTGCTGCTCGGCGTCGGGCCCGGCGGTCATCAGGAAGTCGGCGAACTTGCGGGCCTGCCCGTAGAAGGTGGCCACGTTGTCGATCCGCGAGAACCGTTCGAAGGCCGGCTTCCAATCCGCGAATTGCACGCGCCCGGCGCCGCGGGTCGGGCCCTGGGCGAAGAAGAACTTGTCGTCGACGGCGTCGAGCCGGGTGCCGATCTCGGGGTATTCAGCCGGGTTGAGCATGTAGTTCGGCATGAACTTGAGGACGAGGCCGACGTTGACGTGCACCGTGCCCTCCAGGCGCGGGTAGGCACCGATGATGTTGGCGAAGTGTCGGAACATTGTGTACTTCTCGTACCCCTTCGCGGCGATGACGTCGTGCAGCAGATTGATCACCCGCTCGCCCTCCATCGTGACCTTGGACTTGGTCAGCGGATTGAAGAGCAGGTAGCGACGGTCCTCGAGGCTCGCGCTGCGGAAGTAGTCGACGCTGCGCTGGCTGAACAGTTTCATCGCGAGGATCCGCGCGTACGCCTCGACGAAGTTGGCCCGCACATGGGAGAAGTCGGTGACCCGGTTGCCGTAGAGGATCCGGTTGTCGGCGTGGGTGATCGCCTCGTAGAACGAGTGCTCGGACATGCCGATCGCGCCGCTGCACAGGTTGAACTTGCCGACGTTGACGGTGTTGAGTGCGGCGGCGAAGGCCTCGACGCCGGTGTGCAGGATGTCCTCGTCGCGGACCGGGTAGTTGTGCAGCGCGAACGTCGACACATATAGCTGCATGTGCACGACGTTGTCGATGAGCTCGTACTCCGGGCGGCGGCTGTCGGCGACGAAGAACGCGTAGTTGGCGCCGGCTTCCTCGCCGAGTTCGGCGCCCTCGCCGAACTTGCCGAACACCGACACCATGCTCGCCACGTTGCCGTTGCCGATGTAGTACTTCGTGCCGTTGGCCCGGTAGCGGATGCCCCGGGCCTGATCGGCTTCATCGGCGGGGGTCAGGATCATGTCGGTCTGATAGACGTCGGCGCCGTGTGCGCGCTCCGACAGGCCGAAGGCCATGACCTGGCCGTCGTCGAGGTCGGCCGCGGCACGCAGCTTGGCCTTCTCGTTGGCGCTCTGCCAGATCGGTCCGAGGCCGAGAATGGTGACCTGCTCGGTGTACCAGTAGGCCATCCCGTAGAAGCCGAGGATCTCCGACAGTGCGTGGTTGCGCGCACCGTCCCACCGCTTGGCAGGATCGTCGCCACCGTAGGCGGCCGGGGTCAGGAACGTCGCGAAGAGCTTCTCCCGCTTGACGAAGTCGACGAACTCGGTCGGCCAGCCGGCCCCCATCTCCTCGGTGACGAGCTTGTGTTTGCCCTGCCCCTCGAAGAAGTCGATGGTCGCGCGCAGCAACCGCCGCGTCGGCTCGTCGAAATACTGCGGGTCGTAGGTTCGCGGGTTGAAAAGGAGGCCATCGACGTCGGTCATGGACGACAAGGTACCGCAGCAGTCATGGCTCGTTGGGCGGGTCTCGATACGGATCCTCGCTTAGCGGCTCAGATCCACCTCGACCACCGGAGGGTCGAGGCGGGATTGGGCTCGGTCGGCACGGGATTGGGCTCGGTCGGCACGGGATTGGGCTCGCTCGGCAATAGTTGCGCGACCTCTGCTCAACTTTTTTTCGGAATTGGGGAATGATCCGCGCACTACCGAGGTTGGACTCAACGAGAAACTTGAGCGACTCCGACTCAATAAGGGTTGACCGACGAGGAATCGGCGACTAGAACTTGAGCCGGAAGCGCTGAGGTTTCGAGAAACCAAGACTTTGGACAACGGTCGGCGACTGCCGACCACATCAACAGGAGGAATCAACACTCATGTCCCGTGCTGTCGGAATCGACCTGGGAACCACCAACTCCGTGGTGTCCGTACTGGAAGGCGGCGAGCCCGTCGTCATCGCGAACGCTGAGGGTTCGCGCACCACCCCGTCTGTCGTCGCGTTCGCCCGCAACGGCGAGGTCCTCGTGGGCCAGCCCGCCAAGAACCAGGCGGTCACCAACGTCGACCGCACCATCCGCTCGGTCAAGCGCCACATGGGCGAGGACTGGACCGTCGAGATCGACGACAAGAAGTACACCCCGCAGGAGATCAGCGCCCGCACCCTGATGAAGCTCAAGCGCGACGCCGAGGCCTACCTGGGCGAGGACGTCAGCGACGCGGTTATCACGGTGCCCGCCTACTTCAACGAC
>DLKD01000023.1:0-247 GCA_002477755.1 Gordonia sp. UBA7599 | reverse complement strand
ACGACGCCCAGCGCCAGGCGACCAAGGAAGCCGGCCAGATCGCCGGCCTCAACGTCCTGCGCATCGTCAACGAGCCCACCGCCGCGGCCCTGGCCTACGGCCTGGACAAGGGCGAGAAGGAGCAGACCATCCTGGTCTTCGACCTCGGTGGCGGCACCTTCGACGTCTCGCTGCTCGAAATCGGCGACGGCGTCGTCGAGGTCCGCGCTACCGCCGGTGACAACAAGCTCGGTGGCGACGACTGGGA
>DLKD01000031.1 GCA_002477755.1 Gordonia sp. UBA7599 | reverse complement strand
GGCATCACCCAGCACATCGGTGCCTACCAGGTGAACACCAGCCTCAATGGCGAAGACCGGCTCGTCACCTTCATCGATACCCCCGGTCACGAGGCGTTCACCGCCATGCGTGCCCGCGGCGCGAAGGCCACCGACATCGCGATCCTCGTGGTCGCGGCCGATGACGGTGTCATGCCGCAGACGGTCGAGGCGGTGAACCACGCGCAGGCCGCTGACGTGCCGATCGTGGTTGCGGTCAACAAGATCGACAAGGAGGGCGCGGACCCGAGCAAGATCCGCGGCCAGCTGACCGAGTACGGCCTGGTCCCCGAGGAGTACGGCGGCGACGCGATGTTCGTCGACATCTCCGCCAAGCAGGGCACCAACATCGACGCCCTGCTCGAGGCTGTGCTGCTCACGGCGGACGCGTCGCTGGACCTGCGGGCCAATCCCGACCAGGACGCCCAGGGTGTCGCGATCGAGGCGCACCTCGACCGTGGCCGCGGCCCGGTGGCCACCGTGCTCATCCAGCGCGGCACGCTGCGCGTCGGCGACTCGATCGTCGCCGGCGACGCCTACGGCCGCGTGCGTCGCATGGTCGACGAGCACGGCGACGACATCGCCGAGGCGCTCCCGTCGCGTCCGGTCCAGGTCATCGGCTTCACGTCGGTGCCCGGCGCGGGCGACAACGTGCTCGTCGTCGAAGAGGATCGCACCGCCCGGCAGATCGCCGACCGGCGCGCGGCGCGCAAGCGCAACGCACTGGCGGCCCGCAGCCGTAAGCGGATCAGCCTCGAGGACCTGGATTCGGCGCTCAAGGAGACCAGCCAGCTCAACCTGATCCTCAAGGGCGACAACTCGGGCACCGTCGAAGCGCTGGAAGAGGCGCTGCTCGGTATCGAGATCGACGACGAGGTGTCGTTGCGGGTCATCGACCGCGGCGTCGGCGGTGTCACGGAGACCAACGTCAACCTCGCTGCGGCGTCCGACGCGATCATCATCGGGTTCAACGTGCGCGCCGAGGGCAAGGCCACCGAGCTCGCCAACCGCGAGGGTGTCGACATCCGGTACTACTCGATCATCTACCAGGCGATCGACGAGATCGAGAGCGCGCTCAAGGGCATGCTCAAGCCGATCTACGAGGAGGTCGAGCTCGGCCGCGCCGAGATCCGCGCCATCTTCAAGTCGTCGAAGGTCGGCAACATCGCCGGTTGCATGGTCAACTCCGGTTTGATCAAGCGCAATGCCAAGGCACGCCTGCTGCGTGACAACGTGGTGATCGCGGAGAACCTGACGATCTCGTCGCTGCGCCGGGAGAAGGACGATGTCACCGAGGTCCGCGAGGGCTTCGAGTGCGGCCTTACCCTGACGTACTCCGACATCAAGGTCGACGATGTCATCGAGAGCTACGAGTTGCAGGAGAAGGCACGCGACTAGGGGGAACCCGGTCGTGGCCGTTCCTGCCGGAAGGCGGTTGGACTCATGGTGGACCAGGCGCGCGCGGCCCGATTGGCCAAGCGCATCTCGTCGATCGTCGCCTCGGCGATCGGCTCGGGCGAGATCAAGGACCCGAGGTTGGCGCACGTCACGATCACCGATGCCCGGGTGTCGGGTGATCTGCACGACGCGACGCTGTTCTACACCGTGATGGGTGAGACCATCGACGCCGCTCCCGACTACGAGGGCGCAGCGGCCGCACTGGCCAAGGCCACCGGCCATTTGCGCTCTCTCGTCGGGGCCGGTACCGGTGTCCGGTTCACGCCGACGCTGGCGTTCCAGCTCGACACGGTGCCCGACACCGCTCGGCACATGGAGGAGTTGGTGGCCCGGGCCCGGGCGAATGACGAGTTGCTCGCCCGGCAGGCCGCTGACGCGAAACCCGCGGGCGACGCCGACCCGTATCGGGACGAGACCACCCGGTGACCGTCGGGACTGCGGCCGATGTCGCAGCTGCCTTGCGCGACGCCGACGCGGTGACCATCCTCTGCCACGTCCGGCCCGACCCGGACACGCTGGGCAGCGGTTTGGGCCTCGGCCTGGCGCTTTCCGAGCTGGGGACGACGGTGGAGGTCGCCTATCCCGGCACCCTGCCGCTACCCGCGTCGATGGTCGGCCTGCCCGGCAGCGAGCTGCTCGTGGATGCCGACGCGGTGATCGGGCATCCGGTTGCCGTGGCGGTCGACGCGGCGACGCTGGGCCGGCTCGAGGGGCTCGCCGGGGTGTTCGGCGGTGCGGCACAGCGCATCGTGATCGACCACCACGTGTCCAACACGGGCTTCGGCTCGGTCGACTTCATCGACGCGTCGGCCGACTGCACTGCCGCACTTGTGCTGCAGATCGTCGACGAGTTGGGCGTCGAACTCACCGAACCGATCGCTACCTGCATTTATGCGGGTCTGGTGACTGACACGGGCTCCTTCAAATGGGCACGCCCCGCGTCGTTCCCCGTCGCCGCACGGCTGCTTGAGGCGGGGGTCGACGGCGCGAAATGGAGTCGGCAGCTGCTCGACAGCCATGCATTCGCGTGGTTCGGCGTCACCAGCGCCGTCCTGGCGGCGACCCAGTTGGTCCCCGCTGCGTTCGACGGCGAGGGCCTAGTCTACACGACGGTGCCGCACGAATTGCTCTCGTCGATGGCGTGGGACGAGTCGGAGAGCCTGATCGACCTGGTTCGCACCGCCCGCGAGGCCGAGGTGGCCGCAGTCTTCAAGGAGTCCGATCCGGGACAGTGGAATGTGTCGCTGCGCTCGAAGACCGGTGTCGACGTCACCGTCGTCGCCCGCGCCTTCGGCGGTGGTGGCCACGTCCGCGCGGCGGGCTACAGCGCCACCGGCACGGCTGAAGAGGTGACGGCCGCGCTGTTGGCGCAATGCACCGGATAGCCGTCCTCGCCGCTTCCGCCCTGGTGGTGCTGATCGCACCACCGCTCTACCTGTTGCTGGACCTGGCGGTGGTCGGGCGGCTCGGCGCGTCCGATCTGGCCGCACTCGGCGTCGGGACGCTGGTCCTGGCGATTCTGAGCACCCAGCTCACCTTTCTCGCCTACGGCACCACCGCGCGTGCGTCCCGTCGTTTCGGCGAGGGTGACCGGGACGGGGCGATAGCCGAAGGCGTGGCGGCGACGTGGATCGCCGTCGTCACGGGAGTGGCCATCATCGCCGTCGGTTATGTGGCGGCACCCTGGGCGATGCGGGCGCTGGTGCCCGATCCTGCGGTGGCCGCCGACGGTGCGGGGTGGCTGCGCATCGCAATCTTCGGCGTCCCGCTGATCCTGGTGTCGATGGCAGGTAACGGATGGATGCGCGGTGTCCAGGAGACTCGGGCGCCGGTCGTCAACGTCGTCGTCGGATTGGTAGTGGCGGCAGTGCTGTGCGTGGGCCTGGTGCACGGTGTCGGCCCGTTTCCCCGACTAGGGCTCCAGGGGAGCGCTTGGGCCAACCTCATCGGCCAATCGATCACCGGCGTGTTGTTCGGGGCGGCGCTGTGGCGCGAGGTGCGCCGGACCGGCGTGGGCATCGCGCCCGACCGCGCCGTCATCGGCGCCCAGCTGGTGATGGCGCGCGACCTCATCGCCCGCAGTGCGTCGTTCCAGATCTGTTTCCTCTCGGCCGCCGCCGTCGCGGCCCGCTACTCGGTGGCCGCGGTAGCCGCCCACCAGGTCGTGCTACAGGTGTGGGAGTTCCTGAGCCTGCTGCTGGACTCGCTGGCGATCGCCGCCCAGTCGTTGGTCGGGGCCGCCCTGGGTGCGGCGTCGAAGGACCGGGCGCGCGAGGTGGCCCGGCAGGTGACGGTCGCGTCGGTCGCGGTCTCGGTGGTGGTGGCCGTTGGACTGGCCATCGGGTCGTCGACGATCCCGCGGATGTTCGGCAACGATCCGGACGTCCTCGCCGCGATCAGCACGCCGTGGTGGTTCCTCATCGTCATGCTGCCGATCGCGGGCGTGGTGTTCGCGCTCGACGGGGTGCTGCTGGGTGCCGGTGATGCAGCTTTCCTGCGGACCGCGACGCTGGCCGCAGCCCTGGGCGCCTTCTTGCCGCTGATCTGGGCGTCGCACGTCTTCGGCTGGGGCCTGGCCGGGATCTGGACCGGGCTGCTGGCGTTCATGCTTGCGCGCCTCGCCGCGGTGTGGTGGCGCTACCGGTCGGGGCAGTGGGTACGCGTCTGACCGGGTGCCACGGCGGGTACGTAGATTCAGTGCAGGCTATCCTTACCGGCATGATGAAACGACTGTTCGCCGTCCTCTCGGGCACCGCCATCGCCGCGACCGGCCTGATCACCGCTGCTCCTGCCCACGCCGCACCGGTGACACGGGTCATCCTGATGCCCGGCCAGTCCGTGGGCGGGATGACGCTGGGCTTCGCAATGGGGCCGATGGCCGACAATCTGACGTCGCGCGGATTCCCGACCACCGTCCTGAATCTTGCGGGCAAGGATCTGCGCGCCGACGCGCGCCGGATCGCCGCTGCCGTCGATCAGACCCGACGGGCGCATCCGGGCGACCGGATCGCCCTCGTGGGCCACAGCATCAGCGGGATCAGCAGCCGCTGGTACCTCAAGGAGATGGGCGGCACGGCCAAGGTCGCGACCTACATCGCGATCGGAACGGCACAGTACGGCTCCCCGCCGTCGTGCACCGCCGACATCGCCCGCGAGAACTGCCCCGGATCGCCGTTCATCAACCGTCTCAACGCCGGAATCGACACGCCCAAGCCCACGGTGTACTTCGGCATCCGCAGCACCCGCGAGTACGCCACCGGCGACTTGGACGGCCGGCAGTGCCGGGTCACCCCGGTGCCGATTCCCGACATCATTCCCAACGGCTTCGACCACACCGCCGAGCCGCTCACCCCGGCGATCTGGGATGCCACCGCGGCCTCGCTGAGGGGGCAGTGCAAGGGCCGCTGGGTCACCACCCCAGACGGCGTCCTCAATGGCGAGAACCAGATGCTGCCCACTGCGCCCGGGTACAAGAAGCCGAACTGACCGGCGCGGGTGCCGCGCGGGCACCATGGCAGGATTGTCGGTATGGCAACGCTCTGGGCGATCAGTGACCTGCACGTGGGCCACCGGGGCAACGAGCACATCGTCGACCGCATCCACCCCCGCGATCCCGGCGACTGGCTGATCGTCGCCGGCGATGTCGCCGAGCGCGTCGACGACATCGCCGACGTCCTGCGACGACTGTCCGCGCGGTTCGAGAAGGTGATCTGGGTCCCGGGCAACCACGAGCTGTACACGACGGCGAAGGACCCGCTGCAGATCCACGGCGTAGCGCGCTACGACTACCTTGTGCAGGCGGCGCGCGACCTCGGCGTCGTGACGCCGGAGGACATCTATCCGCTGTTCGACCCGGGCAACGGCGGCGAACCGGTCCGCGTGGTCCCGATGTTCCTGCTCTACGACTACACCTTCCGCCCGGAGGGCACGACCAACGCCCTGCAGGCGCTGGCGGTCGCGCGCGAGCGCAACGTGGTGGCCACCGATGAATTCCTGCTGTCGCCGGAGCCCTTCGGTACCCGCGACGCGTGGTCGCGGTCGCGGATCGCGAGCACCGCGGAGCGGCTCGACACGATCGACCCGGCGGAGAAGACCGTGTTGATCAACCACTGGCCGCTGCGGCGCGAGCCCACCGAGATACTGATGTACCCGGAGTTCTCGCTGTGGTGCGGCAGCGAGCGCACTGCCGACTGGCACCTGCGCTACAACGCCGCCTGCTGCGTCTACGGTCACCTGCACATCCCGCGCACCACCTACTACGACGGCGTCCGCTTCGAGGAGGTCTCCGTCGGGTACCCGCGCGAGTGGAAGCGCCGCGGCCTGCCCGAACCGCTGCTGCGGGCGATCATTCCGGACAGCACCCCGCACGACCTCGACGACCACGGCGCACGGTTCGAATTGCCGCCGGACTACCAGGAACGCGCAGAGGCGATGCGTCGACGGCTCGAGGAACGCCGTGCGCGCACGCAGAGCAGCCAGACGCCGGGCACACAGGAGGGACAATCGTGACAGAGGGCCCCAACGTCAGCCCCACCCCCCGTATCAGCACGACGACGATGATCAACCCGCTGCTACCAGCCGGAGTGGCATCGGCGGAGAGCTTCGGTGACCCGGCTGGGCTGACGGCGCTGCCCGCAGAGGAGTCGATCATCGGGCGGGCCGTCGAGAAGCGCCGCAAAGAGTTCATCACCGCCCGCAGCTGCGCCCGCGTCGCGCTGGGTGAATTGGGGATCGATCCGGTGCCGATCATGCGCGGCGAGAAGGATATGCCGCTGTGGCCCGACGGCATCGTCGGCTCGATCACGCACACCAACGGCTATCGCGCGGCCATCGTCGCCCACGGACTCGCGGTCCGCTCGCTGGGTATCGACGCCGAGCCGCACGAACCATTGCCCGACGGGGTCCTCGACCTCACCAGCATCGCCGAAGAACGCGACGTCCTGGCCTCCCGGCCCGAGGGTCTGCACTGGGACCGGCTGCTGTTCTGCGCCAAAGAGACCACCTACAAGGCGTGGTTCCCGCTGACCCGGCGCTGGCTCGGGTTCGAGGACGCGCACATCACCTTCGAGCAGTCCGGCGAACTCGACGGCGGTGGTGCGCACGGGACGTTCAGCTCGCGGATTCTCATCGACCCGGCGGCGGCCGACGGCGGGCCCCCGCTGCTCGAGCTGCCCGGACGGTGGCTGATCGCGCGCGGGTTCATCACCACCACGATCGCGCTGCGGTGATCGAGCACTGATGGCCGAACACGCCCACCTCGACAACGCCGGGCTCGTCGTCGTCGACAAACCCGCCGGGATCACCAGCCACGACGTGGTCAGCAAGTGCCGCAAGGCGTTCAACACGCGCCGCGTCGGGCACGCCGGCACCCTCGACCCGATGGCCACCGGCGTGCTGGTCGTCGGGATCGAGCGGGCCACCAAGCTCCTGGGCCTGCTCTCCCTGACGACGAAGTCCTACACCGCGACCATCCGGCTCGGTGTCGCCACCGACACCGACGACGCGCAGGGCGCGGTCGTGCGCACGGTGCCCGCCTCCGGGGTGCGCGACGAGGAGATCGACGCCGTTATCGGCACCCTGACCGGCGACATCGAGCAGGTGCCCGCGACGGTGTCGGCCATCAAGGTCGACGGCCGCCGGGCCCACGCACTGGCCCGCGACGGCGAGGAATTCGAGTTGGCGGCCCGCGCGGTCACCGTGTCGCGGTTCGACGTCGTGGAGACGCGGCGCAGCGGCGAGACCATCGACCTCGACGTCGAGGTCGACTGCTCGTCGGGGACCTACATCCGCGCCCTGGCGCGCGACCTGGGTGCAACGCTCGGCGTCGGCGGGCACCTCACCGCACTGCGCCGGACGGCCGTCGGGCCGTTCACGCTGGAACACGCGCGCCCGCTGGCCGAACTGGAAGCAGCGCCGGAACTGAGCCTGCACATCGACGAGGCCGCGCTGCTGGCCTTTGGGCGTCGGCGGATCACCGACGACGAGGCCGAGGGCATCAGCCAGGGCCGATGGCTCGAACCGATCGGCCGCAAGGATGTCTACGTCGTCATCGATGAGTCCGACCGCCCGATCGCCCTGGTCCGGGAGAAGGGCCGTCGGGCCAGTTCGGTGATGGTGGTGCGCCCGGCGACGCTGCGGTGACGCCGACGACCTAGGCTGTCCCCATGACTTCCGACGCGCCCGAGACGGACCGCTCCCACGACCTGAACGTCCTGTTGGAGCTCCTCGACGTCGAGCAGCGCGACGAAGACGTCTTCATCGGGCAGCACCCCGAGCAGAAGACGGCCCGCACCTTCGGTGGCCAGCTCCTCGGCCAGGGTGTCGTGGCGGCTACCCGCACGCTGACCCGCGGCAATCCGCCGGTACACGCGCTGCACGCCCACTTCATCCGTGGCGGCGCCGTCGACAAGCCGATGGAGTACCACGTGCAGCGCTACCGCGACGGCAAGTCGTTCGCAAACCGCCAGGTCACCGCCCGTCAGGACGGCGAGGACATCTTCACGATGCTCGTCGCCTACCAGGACAACACCGCCGGCCTCGAGCACGCCATCGCCAGCCCGACCGTGCCGTACCCGGAGGAACTGCCAGAGCTCGGCGAACACTTCAAGGGCTACGAGGACACCATCGCCCTGTTCGTCAACGCGTTGCACCCCATCGACATCCGCTTCGCCAACGATCCCACGTGGAAAGTTCGCGAAGCGGGGGAGAAGCTGCTGCGCAACCGCGTGTGGATGCGCGCCGACGGTACGCTGCCCGATGACCAGATCTGGCACGTCGCGGCCATGTGCTACGCCAGCGACACCACGGTGCTCGACTCGATCATCACCACCCACGGCCTGTCCTGGGGCATCGACCGGCTGTTCGCCGCGACCGTCAACCACTCGATGTGGTTCCACCGCGAATTCCGCTTCGACGAGTGGATGCTCTACGCGACGGAATCACCGGTCGCCGCCGGGTCCCGCGGCATCGGCTCGGGCCGCTTCTTCACCCTCGACGGCACCCTGGCGACGTCGGTCGTGCAGGAGGCGTTGATCAAGTACTTCCCGCCCAAGAGCTGACGCGCCCGACTGCCCTAGGATTCGCTACGTGGAGCCGCACGACAATTCCAACCTGCCGCCGCAGTCGACACTGCCGCAGCAGCAGACGCTGCCAACGCCGCCGAGCGCCCCGTCGCCGCCGCAGCTGTGGCTGGGCCCGGGCCCTTATCTGGCCCGCCGTACGTGGCAGCAGAAGACGCGTACCCTGATCACCGCTCTGACCGGGTTGAGCGGTGTGCTGTGGATCATCATCGCCTTCCTCGCCATAGCGCTGGGCGCACTGGTCACCGCCACTGCGAAGGACGACACTTTCGACGGCAAGGGCGAGGTGACGGTGAGTTGTTCGACGGGCAATGCGGCCGACGGTGCGGTCGTGCCGGGGACGAAGGTCGTCGCGTGGACCGATAACAGTGACGACGTGTTGCACACCACCCTCGGGCAGGTCGAGAAGGTCACCGAGAAGAGCAAGGGCTCCAAGATGAAGACGGTCCGCTGCCATCTGCCGTTCACCCTTCCCGGGGTGCGGCGCGACGCTGCCGGGTACAACATCCGGATCGGTGACACCGCGACCCAGTTCGTGACGTCGCGAGCACTCAAGGACGGCGCGATCGTCCCGATCGTCATCGGTGGTGATCGGTGAACAGCGGAAGCCTCGACTGGGGCAATGAGCTGGTCAAGACGATTGGCTGGACGCTGTGGGTCTCCGCAGCGTCGTTGGCCGGGTTGGTCGTGGTGGGGGCGCTGCTGGCGCGCTACACCAAGTGGGGCCGTCAGTACTGGCGGGTGACCGGCGGCTTCTTCACCGAGCGCCGGATTGCCCCGATGACGTGGCTGCTGGTCGTGATCCTGCTGCTGCTCGCGATCTTCGGCGTGCGTCTCAACGTGCTGTTCACCTACCAGGGCCTGGACATGTACAACGCCATCCAGGACGGCGCGTCGGCGCTGGGCAAGCCAGCGTCGGATCCGGCGCGCGCCGGGGCGATCGACGTGGCCAAGGATGCGTTCTGGAAGTCGATGGCGATCTTCGCGCTGCTCGCCACCATCCACGTCGTGCGCACGCTGGTCGAGGTGTGGTTCGGCGCCGCCTTCGCCGTGAAGATGCGCACGTGGCTGACCGAGAACGTGACCGACGATTGGCTGGCCGATCGCGCCTTCTATCGCAACCGGTTCGTGCCCATCGAGGACAGCGGCGGAGAACTCACCGCCGGCGTGGACAACCCCGACCAGCGCATCGAGGCCGACATCACCACGCTGGTGACCTGGACGCGACAGTTCGTCTTCAGTAGCGGCGGCTCGGCGACCGGCGGCATCATCCCGGCGATCGTCACGATGGTGACCTTCACGATCATGCTGTGGGGCCTGTCGGGCCCGATGGTGATCTTCGGGTTCCACCTCGGCCATGCGATGGTCTACCTGCTGATGATGTTCGTCTTCTTGGCCTCGGTCGTCGCCTTCTGGATCGGGCGGCCGTTGATCCGGCTGAACTTCCTGCGCGAGCGCCTCACCGCGAACTTCCGTTTCGCCCTGGTGCGTGTGCGCGAGAACGCGGAGAACATCGCCCTGTACTCGGGCGAGGAGGTCGAACACCGCGGCTTGATGGATCGCTTCGACCAGGTCATCAAGAACTACTGGAACATCATCCACCGGACGCTGTTGTTCTCCGGCTGGAACCTCACGGTCAGTCAGACGTCGGTGGTCCTGCCGTTCCTCGTGCAGGCGAACCGCTTCTTCGCCGGCAGCGTCAGCTTCGGGCAGCTCAACCAGACCGCGTCGGCGTTCGGCAACCTCAGCGACGCGCTGTCGTTCTTCCGACTCATGTACGACGACTTCACCGCGTTCCGTGCCTCGATCATCCGTCTCGACGGGTTGCGCGACGCCGACGAGAAGGCGCGCCACCTGCCGACGATCGCGACCGCCGACGGCGTCGACGTGGGACTCGACGACGTGCAGATCCGCAAGCCCGACGGCGAGATCCTCGTCGACGATCTGTCCCTGCGCCTGGTCCCAGGTGAGGCACTAGTGGTGAAGGGTCGCTCGGGCAGCGGGAAGACAACGCTGTTCCGCGGGCTGTCGGGCCTGTGGCCCTACTCGGAGGGCACCTTCACCCGGCCGCCGGGCACCGACACGCTGTTCCTCTCGCAGGTGCCGTACCTGCCGCTGGCCGACCTGCGCTCGGTGCTGACGTACCCGGCGCCGCCGTCGGACTTCAGCGAGGAGGAGTTGCACCAGATCCTCGTCGACGTGTCGTTGCCGCACCTGGTGGAGCGCCTCGACGAGGACGAATACTGGGCGAAAGTCCTATCCCCGGGTGAGCAGCAACGCGTGGCGTTTGCCCGCATCCTGTTGTCCCAGCCGAAGGTCGTGTTCCTCGACGAGGCCACCTCGGCCGTTGACGAGGGGCTGGAGTACTCGCTGTACAAGCTGATCCGGACGCGGCTGCCCGAGACGATCGTCGTGTCGATCAGCCACCGCAGTACAACCGAGCGTCATCACACCAAGATGCTGGAGCTGCTCGGCGAGGGTGGCTGGGAGTTGACCGACATCGCGGTCCCCGTCTAGCGCGCGCGCATTACCGACTCTTTACTCTTTGTCCTTCGGAACCGGTCCCGACGCCGCGATGAGCGGCTACGGTGACCTCAACTCACCGACAATCACAAGGGGATTGGCCATGGCCGACGAACTGATCACGTTCCCGCATGCCTCCGGCAAGGGCATTTCGACGCTGCCGGAAGGATTTCAGGAGACCATCAAACTGCGCCCGGACGGTGTTGCGCTGCGGACCGTGGGCGGGGGCGTTCAGATCACCTGGAAGCAGTACGGCGAGCGCGTGCGCGCGATCGCCGAGGGCCTGGCCGGGCTGGGTGTGAAACGCGGCGACACCGTCGGGATCATGCTGACCAACCGGCCCGAGTTCCACCTCGTCGACACCGCCGTCCTGCACTTGGGTGCCACACCGTTCTCGATTTACAACACCAGCTCGCCCGAGCAGATTGAATACCTCTTCAGCAATGCCACCAACACCGTGGTCATCACCGAGAAGGTGTTCTTGCCGCTGATCACCGCCGCCAAGTCCGACGTCAGGACGGTCGTGAGCGTCGACGGCGGGGACGGCACGACGCCGCTGGCCGACGTGGAGGCGACGGCGCCACCGGCGGGCTTCGACTTCGAGGCCAGCTGGCGCGCCGTCGAGCCGTCGGACCTCGCGACGCTGATCTACACGTCGGGCACCACCGGCCCGCCCAAGGGCGTCGAGATCACCCACCGCAACATCATCGCCGAGTTGGCAGCACTCACCGACATCATCAAAGACGTCGGCTTCGACGACCGGTTGCTGTCCTACCTGCCGGCTGCCCACATCGCCGACCGGGTGGCCACCCATTGCACCAACATGATCCGCGGGCTGATGATCACCTGCGAGCCGGACCCGCGGGCCATCGCCGCGGCCCTGCCCGATGCTCGACCTACGACGTTCTTCGGTGTGCCGCGGGTGTGGCAGAAGCTGAAAGCGGGCATCGAGGCCAAGCTCGCCGAAGAGCAGAGTGGTGTCAAGAAGGCCTTGGCCGGCTGGGCATTCGGTGTCGGCGACCAGGTCGCCGGGCTGCGCCTGGACGGCAAGTCGCCGTCGGGCCTGCTGGGCATCCAATACGGCCTCGCCGACAAGCTCGTACTCTCCAAAATCCGCGGGGCGATCGGCATGGACACGATGCGGTACGCGGTGTCGGGTGCGGCGTCGATCCCGCCGGAGGTGCTGCGCTTCTTCCTGGCTCTCGGGATCCCGGTCTACGAAGTGTGGGGCATGTCGGAGTCGACGGGCGCGTCGACGCTCACCTCGCCGGACAACCTGGCCATCGGCACCGTGGGCCGACCGATTCCCGGTGTCGAGGTCAAGCTCGGCGATGACGGCGAACTGTTCGTCCGCGGACCGGTGGTCATGGCCGGTTACCGCAACCAGCCGGAGAAAACGGCAGAGACGATCGACGCCGACGGGTGGTTGGCGACCGGTGACATCGCCGAGATCCGGGCCGATGGCAACGTCAAGATCGTCGACCGCAAGAAGGAACTGCTCATCAGCGAGTCGGGCAAGAACCTGGCACCAACATCGAGAACGCCATCAAGGCGGTCTCACCGCTGATCGGCCAGATCGTCGCCCTCGGCGACGGTAAGCCCTACGTGACGGCGCTGGTGGTCCTCGATCCCGACATGGCCGCGGTGAAGGCCCACCAGCACGGCTTGGATGCGACTGACCTGTCCGCCATTTCCGCCCACCCGGAGGTGGTCGCGGAGGTGAAGGCCGCGGTCGTTGCGGGCAATGCGAAGCTGTCGCGCGTCGAGCAGGTGAAGCGGTTCACGATCGTTGCGGATCCGTGGGAGCCGGGCGGCGATGAACTGACCCCGACGATGAAGCTCAAGCGCAACCCGATCAACGCGAAGTACGCCGACGAGATCGTCGGACTGTATTCCGATCCTCCTGGCGTTGGGGTCGTTGACCTGCGATAACGGTGTCGGAATGGGCGGACGTCGACGTGAATCACGTTGACGGTTGCGCGAGTCGTCCCTAGCATCGGGCTCATGCGCAGGCTAACCCGTGGCATGGCACCGGGCGCAGTCGCCGCAGCGGTCGTGATCCTGGGATTGATGTTGATCCCGGGTGTCGCACCCTCCGCCTCAGCGGATGTCGCGGCGCGTGATGCGACCGAATCGGATCTTTTCGTCCGCTCCGAGCAACCGAGTGCCAGTGAGATGGAACGGCAGTTCGTCGCCGTCTGGAGTCCGAAGATCCCGTTCGAGGCGAAGGTCAAGGCGTCGTTCAACGGCGAAAAGGCCAAGCCGGCGCTGCGGCGGTTGTTCACACCATCGCCGACGCACGACTATCTGACCCTGTCGGGCCGCGTCGTCGGCCCGGTCAAGTTCCGCGACGACCGTGCGTCGGCCCGGATCGCCGGGGTCATGGTCGGCGTACCCGCGTCGACGTACACCTACCACTACCGGCGTGACGACGGGCTCTGGAAGTTCGATTGGAAGCGGACGTGCCAGGAGCTGAAGTGTCTGGGCGACCCTGACTTCGGCTACTGAGTGCGGGGAAGCCCACACAGACGAGCCTGACTTAGGTTTGACTAACCAAACCGGCGATTATTAGGCTCGGGCCATGTCCACGATTACGAAGCTCATCAGTTCCGTCCTGTTCGCTCTGATCGTCGCGGCCGGTCTTGCTGCGCCGGCTCAGGCCGATGTCACGGTTCGCGGTGCCAAGGCGGCCGACCTGTTCATGCGCTCCGACGTCCCCTCCAAGCTCGAGGTGAAGAAGTCCTACGCGGCGTTCATGAACCCGAACATTCCGATCGGGCCGAAACTCGAGGTGTCGGTCAACGGGCAGGCGAACAAGGGGGAGCTCGAGCGCATGATCGGGCTCTCGCGCCAGTACGACTTCTTCTCGATGAAGGGCGACGTCACCTCGCTGATCGTCGACGGCAACAAGATGACGGCCCACTTCCAGGGGTCGATGGCCGGCTTCCCGGCTCAGAGCTTCACTTACTTCTACGTCCGCGAGGGCGGCCTGTGGAAGTACAACTGGAAGGCCAACGGCGCGGCCAACGGTATGCCCGCCAAGTTCGTGTGATCGACGTCGTCGGGGTCACCAAGACCTACGGGGCCACGACCGCCGTCGACGATGTGTCGGTTCGAGCGCAGCCGGGTGGAGTGACCTACCTGCTCGGCCCGAACGGCGCGGGGAAGACGACGGTGATGCGATTGATTGCCGGCTTGGCCAAACCCGATTCCGGTGACATCACCATCAACGGCGCACCGCTGCGCGCACACCGCGACCTCAAACGCGAGATCGGCTTCTCGCTGAGTGCCGCCGCCCGCTATCCCAAGCACACCGCCCGTCAGCATCTGCGCTGGCAGGCCCGTCTGGCCGGGATCGGCGTCGACGACGTCGAGAGCGTACTGGCCGAAGTGGGCCTGGAATCCGCGGCGACACGGCTGGTCGGGGGATTCTCCCTCGGGATGCTGCAGCGCCTCGGGATCGCGTCGGCGCTGCTGGCCGACCCCAAGACGCTGGTACTCGACGAACCCGCCAACGGTCTCGACGTCGAGGGCATCTTGTGGCTGCGCGAGCTGTTCGCGCGACTGGCCGCCCGTAGCAAGACGGTCCTCGTCGCCTCGCACAGCCTCGGCGAGGTCGAGGTCACCGCGTCGTGGATCTACATCATGGGCCGCGGCACGGTTCTCTCGAGCGCTAGCCGCGACGACACGCTCGCGTTGGGGTCGGGACCCCGACGCCTCGAGTCGGCGTATCTGGAGATCACCAGGGGCAGTGTCGAATACACCGCACGGGGGTCGCGGTGATCCTGCGATCGATCCGCTCGGAGCTGGCCAAGCTGTCGTGGCGCAGCCCGCTGTTCTACGCCCTGGTCCCGCTCGCGATCCTCATCCCGTTCGGTCTGAACGCCGGTCTTGCCGTCGCCGCCCAGCTGAACAAGATCAACGGTTCGGGTGGTATGGATACCGACAACGCCGCCTACTGGGTCATCGTGTTCTCGACGTTCATCATGATGGCCGGTGCGGTGACGTCGTATTGCGGCGAGTTCAAGGACCGCACCGCCGAGACCGTGTTTTCGATCGCGCCACCGCGATGGCTGCTCCCCGTCGCCAAGCTCATTGTTTTCGGCACGATCGCGTCGGCGACCGTCTTCGCGACCACCCTGGCGATCATGTTGGTCCTGCCCAAGGTCTTCCCCGACGTCTGGAACCGGGTGAATCCGTGGGAGGCGGCCGGTCTGCGGCTCCTCGTCGGAACGCCGGTGCTCGCGTTTCTCATCGTCGCCCTCGCACTCGGTGTGTCCATGCTGATCCCGCGCCCCGGCGTCGCGATCATGCTGTTGCTGTTGTGGAAGTGGGGCGTCGAGGTATTCGTCGGGTTCGTCCCCGGCGACTTCGGCATCCTCCTGCAGCGTTTCGCGCCGTTCAAGAACGGGGAGATGGGCGCCGGACAATCGCCGACCTTCGACAGCCCCTTCGGCGGGCCCAACGGGTCGATGGCCTACTTCGCCGCGATCGCGGTCGTCGTGTTCGGCATCGGCGTGGCGCGGCTGGTGTTGCGCGATGTGCCCGGTGACTGAGTGCACATCGGCTACCGAATCTCACAACAGCTGCGTTTGCAACCGTAGCGGTTGCAAGAATCTGTAGCAGTTGTCGTTCTACAACGCGCTGAAGTACCGCCAGATGGCGTCGGTGGCGTTGATCGGGGATGACGGCCACTGGTGACCCATGCGCTCGACGGTGATGAGTTCGACCTTGCGGCCCGACGGACAGTCGGCCCTTGAGGTCGTGACCTTGCCGCTGCGCGACACGGCGGGCGCGGGGCAGGCGTCAAGGCGGCGGAAGCGCGCATCGATGGCTGGGATGGCCTCACCGTCGACCCGGGCGAATCCGGATCCGCGCCCACCGTCGTAGGGGACGTTCCGGTCGGCCGTGCCGTGGATCTGCAGCACCGACGCGGGTTGGTCGCAGGAGGTGACGAGGGTGCCCGCCACCGAGGCCGCGCCGCGGAACACCGATGTCTGGCACGCCATGCGCAACGCCATCATCGCGCCGTTGGACATCCCGGCCACGAAGACGCGGCGGTGGTCGACGGGTGCCTTGCGGGTGGCATCGTCGACGACCGCGCGGAGGAATGCGACGTCGTCGACGCCTTGCTGCGACGCCCGACCGCAACAGTTCCCGGCGTTCCAGGAGTTCCCCACACCGTTGGGGAAGGCGACGACGAAACCACCTGCACGTGCCTTGGCATCCCACCCGTAGGCGCGCTGCGCCTGACGACCGGAACCGAAACCGCCGTGGAGGACGACGACGAGCGGGGCGTCGGCCAGTCCGGACGGTTGGAACAGTTCGTAGGACCGGCTACCGATCCGCTCGGTGGACTTTTCGCGCTGGGCCTGCGCAGTCGAGGTGCCCAGGCTCAGGAGCATGATGGCCGAACCGACCACTCCCGCAACAGCTTTCGTCCGGATCATGAAGAAAGCCCCTGTTCTGTCGCTACAGCACTATCGCTTAAGCCCGATCGCTACAGCCGGCTGAAGAAGCGCCAAGCGGTGTCGGTCGCGTTGATCGCGTTGGTCGTCGGGCCCGCATTGGGCAGCTGGTAGGTCGAGCCCGGCCACCGGTGGCCCATGCCTTCGACGGTGACCAGTTGGACGACGCGGCCGAACGGGCACACGGCCGTCGACGTCACGACCGCACCCTTGCGAGTCACCTGTGGCGGGGGACAGAGGTCCACTTGGCGGAAGTGGGCGTCGACCGATTGGATTGCCTCTCCGCGGACGCGGTTCGGCCCGGTGCCCCGGCTGCCGTTGTAGTGGACGTTCGGGTCGGCCGTGCCGTGGATCTGCAGCACCGAGGCCTGCCGGGGGCAGGACGTGACGAGCGTGCCCGCCACCGAGGCCGCGCCGCGGAACGTTGCTGTCTGGCACACCATCCGCAGCGCCATCATCGCGCCGTTGGACATCCCCGTGACGAAGACGTGTTGGCGGTCGATCAGGGTCCGCGTGGACACGTCATTGACGACCTGTTCGATAAACCCGACGTCGTTGATGTTGGACCTGGCCGCCTGCCCACAGCAGAGGCCGGCGTTCCAGTTCCGGCCCACGCCGTTGGGGTAGGCGACGGTGAAGCGGTTCGCCTGGGCCCGTGCGTCCCACCCGAGGGAGCGCTCCAGTTGCTTACCGGTTCCGCCGGCACCGTGGAGCACGACGACCAGCGGGGTGGGCTGCAGGAGGCCGGCGGGTCGGAAGAGCTCGTAGCTCCGACCGCCGAGCTGCACCGTTGCGCTGTCGACCCGAGCAGGCGCCGGCGCAGTGCCGAGGAGGCCGGCGACGATGATCGAACCGATCAGCGCTGCAGCGGCTTTCATGGTGAATCGCATCGGGCGATCTTATCGTGTGGCTGAGCAATCCCTCGAAACCACCCGCGCCGCTGCCAGCGCGCCGTGGAACTTGACGGTTGGGCTTGGCTATTCAGGTCCGTCGGTGATCGTCAGCAGATGTACTGCCACTCGCAGTTGTTGTTGCTGTCGCAGTTGTAATACCAGTAGCACGAGGCGTTGTGGACCGTCGTGCGCGCCGCGGCCTCGTCGGTGGGTGAGACCTGCTGGAGAAGGACGATGGACGCCGCTCCCAGGGTAGCGGCAAAGGCAACGGCGATCGTGCGACGAAGTGAATGCATGGTGGCCTCCTGACAATCCCGGCCATCCGGACACGGGGATGAGGCTGGAAATGCTACCCCTGCCCTGCGACCCATTAAAGGGCAATTCGGACTTTTCTGTTCGCTGGGCCGTCGTCTCAACCGGGGTTGACGATGGCGTCGGCGACCAATTGGGCGACGTCGGCGTGCGAGCAATTCGACGGCGGGATGAGGAAGTGGGTGAACACCACGCGGACCAGGTGCTCGACGGCGCGCGGCGGGTCGGGGCGCAGGGCCGGGGCCACGGGGGTATCCGCGACGTGTGGTAGCACGACCGCGGTGACCATGGCGATCAGGTTGGGGTGGCCGGCTTCGCGTCCCTCGTCGCCCTGGTCGATGAGAAAGGGCAGCATGTCGGGGCCGTCGTGGCGCAGGATCGCGCGGATGGCGGGGCGCTCGTCGAAGTAGGCCAGCACTTCGCGTACCACGGCGCGGACGGTTGACGACGCGTCGTCGGCGAAGCGCAGGCGTGAACTCAGGATGGATTCCATCGTCGCGAGCTCGTGGGCGACGACGGCGTCGATGAGCGCCGACCGGTTCTCGAACGTGCGGTAGACCGACGCCCGGCTTACTCCGGAGTGGGTGGCGACTGAGGCCAGTGTCAGGTTCCGTAGACCGGTGTCGGCGATCACCGAGAGGGCCCCGTCGATCAGGCGTTGTTCGTCCACAGCGGGGACTCTACCTGGTGCGAAAAAAAATTTGAGACAAATCAGCGACAGAATGTCTCATCTGTGCAACACTCGGTTCTATGACCGAACCAGCTCTCGTCAACAGTGACCGCCGACACGGCTCCAGCCCCTGGGATGCCCAAGAGGAGGAGTTCGACTACCGCGTCGAGGAGGTCCACGGCGCAATTCCCGCGTCTTTGCGCGGCGTGCTGTACCGGATCGGCCCCGGAAGGCTGAAAGTCGGGGAGCTGCGATTCGGCCACATCTTCGACGGTGACGGGATGATCTCCCGCTTCGAGTTCTCCGACGACGGCGTTTCCTTCCGCAACCGGTATGTGCGCACCAAGCACTTCGCCATGGCATCGTCGACGTGGATCGGTCGCGGGATCGGCACGCAGCGCTTGGGCGGCTTCCTCGGCAATGTCTTCCGGATGCCGTCCAACGTGTCGAACACCAACATCGTCTCGCACGCCAACGGACTGTTCTCATTGTGGGAGGGCGGTCGGCCGTATCGGATCGACCCGGAGACACTGGAGACCCGCGGGACCGAGACCTTCGACGGCACACTCAAGCACATGGGTGCCTTCTCTGCGCACCCGAAGATCGACGTCGCAACGGGGGAGATGTTCAACTTCGGGTTGGAGATGTTCCCGCGGCCGATGCTGCGCACGTTCTGCCGCGATGCGCACGGCCGGATGAAGGTCTTGGCGCCGGTCAAGTTGTCGCGGCCGGTGCTGTGCCACGACTTCGCCCTCACCGAGCACTACCTGGTGTTCCTCATCGACCCCATCGTCTTCAGCCGACCGATCACGGCGGCGCTCGGGCTGGACTCGATGGACCACTGCTTGAGCTTCGAGGAGAAGCAGGGCACGCGCGTCGTGCTCGTGCCGCGTGACGGCGGCAAGCCGCGGGTCGTCGACACCGAGGCGCTGTTCCACTTCCACAACGCCAACGCGTGGGAGGAGAACGGCGACGTCGTCGTCGAGTTCGTCGCACATCCCACCTCGCAGGCGTGGGATCCGTTCAACGAGGCCCTCCGCGACTACGAGAACAACGTCGCCGCGGCCTTCGGGGGGCGCATGGAGCGCTTGCGCATCACCGGGAACCGGGTCACCCACGAACACCTCGCCGACGTCGAGTGCGAGTTCCCGCAGCTGGACCAGCGGTTCGCCACTCGGGCTCACCCGACCACGTATGTGGCCGCGTCGTCGCTGCCCGGCGGGGAACCGGACTCACTGGTCAGCCTCGATCACGCGACCGGTAGGCAGGACATGTTCACCGTCGCCGCCGGCAACACCATTTGCGAGCCGCTCTTCGCACCCGATCCCGAGACCGACGGTGGCGGCTGGCTGCTCAGCGTCGAACATCTCGCCGACGAAGCACGGTCGCGGCTGTTGGTCCTCGACGCCGAGCACCTGGCCGACGGTCCGATTGCATCAGCCGAACTGACCAATCACATCCCCATGGGATTCCACGGCACCTTCGTGCCCGCCGCGTCGTAGGGGCGCACCAACCCCCTCACCGTTTCGGCAATCCATCAGCGATTCGGCGATTGGCAGCATGGTGGTGAGACACCGGGGCTGTATTGCTGCGGGGAAGCGGAGGAGTG
>DLKD01000028.1:24531-25254 GCA_002477755.1 Gordonia sp. UBA7599 | reverse complement strand
CTAGCCGCGGGGTCTGACAACCACCACCGAATTGTGCAGCGCGCCGATCAGTGCGCGGCGTCGTCCCAAGATCGGCCCACACCGACCGACACGTCCAGCGGCACGGACAGGCTGATCGCGTTGCCCATCTCCTCACGAACCAGCGCCTCGGCGGCCTCACGCTCACCATCGGCGACTTCGAGCACGAGTTCGTCGTGCACCTGCAGCAGCATCCGGCTGCGCAGGCTGTCCTCGCGCAGCCTGCGATGGACGTTGATCATCGCGACCTTGATGATGTCGGCGGCACTCCCCTGGATCGGCGCGTTGAGTGCCATCCGCTCGGCGGCCTGTCGGCGTTGCCAATTTTCACTGTTGAGGTCGGGCAGGTAGCGGCGGCGGCCGTAGACCGTGGCGGTGTACTCGTCGCGACGAGCCGCGTCGACGACGTCGTTGAGGTAGTCGCGAACCCCGCCGAAGCGGGCGAAGTAGGCCTCCATCTGCTCCTTCGCCTCGTCGCGGCTGATGCCGAGCTGGGCGGCCAGCCCGAAGGCCGACAGCCCGTAGGCCAGACCGTACGACATGGCCTTGACGCGGTGACGCATCTCGGTGGTGACCTCGTCGATAGACACGCCGAAGGCACGGGATCCGACGAAGTTGTGCAGGTCCTCACCGGTGTTGAACGCTTCGATCAGGCCGTCGTCCTCGGAGAGGTGGGCCATGATGCGCATCTCGATCTGGCTGTAG
>DLKD01000028.1:0-24427 GCA_002477755.1 Gordonia sp. UBA7599 | reverse complement strand
CTCGATCTGGCTGTAGTCCGCAGTCATGAGGCAGTCGAATGCGGGATCGTCGGCGACGATGAACGCCGCGCGGATCTGCCGTCCGGCCGGCGTGCGGACCGGGATGTTCTGCAAGTTCGGCTCCGTCGACGAGAGGCGGCCCGTCGCAGCGATCGTCTGGTTGAACGTCGTATGGATCCGACCGTCGGGCGCCACCGACTTGAGCAGCCCCTCGACGGTGATCTTCAGCCGCGTCGCGTCGCGGTGCTCAAGCAGGTGTTCAAGGAACGGGTGCCCGGTCTCCTCGTACAGCTTCTGTAGGGCGTCGGCGTCGGTGGTGTAGCCGGTCTTGGTCTTCTTGGTCTTCGGCATGCCGAGCTTGTCGAAGAGGATCACTTGCAGCTGCTTGGGCGATCCCAGATTCACCTGCTCGCCGATGACGTCGTAGGCCGCGTCGGCGGCGGCTCGCACCCGCTCGGCGAAGCCCTGTTCCAATGACTGCAGATACGCGACGTCAACGGCGATCCCGGCCGCCTCGAGGTCGGCGAGGACGAACAGCAGCGGCAGTTCGACGTCGGCGAGCAGGTCGCGCGCGTGGAGCCGCTCGAGTTCCTCGTCGAGGGCGGCGGCGAGTTCGACGACCGCGCGGGCGGCCAGCATCAACTCGTCGGCGCGCTGGCCGTCGTCGCCGTCACCGTCGAGCAGTGAGAGCTGGCCGTCGTCGGGGGCGGCGCTGTCGACGCGCAGCTCGCGCTTGAGGTAGCGGACGGCAAGGTCATCGAGGTTGAAGCTGCGCTGTCCGGGCCGTGCCAGGTAGGCGGCCAGTGAGGTGTCACTGCTGACGCCGGCCAGCGACCACCCGCGTCCGCGCAGCGCGTGATAGGCCCATTTGGCCTCATGAAGCGCTTTGTCCGCGGATGGATCGGCGAACCAGGCGACAAGGGCCTCCTCGTCGTCGGGCGTCATCGTCGTCGGGTCGATGTAGGCACTGACCTCGTCGGCGGCGGCGATGGCCACCGCCTCGACGTCGGAGTCGACGACACGTTGCGGCCCGCTGACCATCACGCCGCTGCGTCCGGTCCGTGCATGTGCGTCGAGCCAGGCGCGCACTGCGCCGGGAGCCAACGCCTCGCCGTCGAGGTCGAAGCCTTCTTCTGCTTCCGGCTCGGCCGACGACAGCGTCGAGAACAAGCGATCGCGCAGCACGCGGAATTCGAGATCGTCGAACAGCTTGTGGATCTCCTCGCGGTCCCAGCCGACGAGCGCGAGATCGTCGGGACCGGCGGGCAGGGCGACATCGCGCACCAGCTCGGTCAGTTCGCGGTTGGTCAGCACCGACGACAAGTTGGCGCGCAGCGCGTCGCCGACTTTGCCGCGCACCTCTTCGACATGGTCGACGAGGCCGGCGAGTGACCCGTATTCGCGGATCCACTTGGCCGCCGTCTTCTCGCCGACGCCGGGGATGCCGGGCAGGTTGTCCGACGGGTCGCCGCGCAACGCGGCGTAGTCGGGGTATTGCTGCGGCGTCAGCCCGTACTTGGCCTCCACCTCTTCAGGGGTGAAGCGGGTCAGCTCGGAGACGCCGCGCTTCGGATAGAGCACGGTGGTGCCGTCGTCGACGAGTTGCAGCGCGTCCCGGTCACCGGTGACGACGAGGACGCGAAACCCCTGCTCACGGGCTTGCGTGGTGAGCGTCGCGATGACGTCGTCGGCCTCGTAGTTGTCGACGGCGAACACCGGGATCCGCAGCGCGCCGAGGACTTCCTTGGTCAGATCCACCTGCCCGCGGAACTCGTCGGGCGATTTGTCGCGCTGCGCCTTGTACTCCGGATAGCGCTCCGACCGGAACGTCTGGCGCGACACGTCGAAGGCTGCCGCGATGTGGGTGGGCTGCTCGTCGCGCAGCAGGTTGATCAGCATCGACGTGAACCCGAAAACCGCATTCGTCGTCTGTCCGCCGGCGGTCTTGAAGTTCTCGACGGGCAGCGCGAAAAACGCGCGATACGCCAGGGAATGACCGTCGAGCAGCATGAGCAGCGGACGCCCGTCCCCCGTCGGATCGGCGGCGGTCTTCGGTGCTGTCTTCTGCGCGGGACTCACACCGTCGAAGTCTAGTGGGCACCCCTGACGCTCCGACCCGCGGCGACACTCACGACGGTCAGACCATTTTGGCTTACGACTGTTCGTTATCTTAACGAACAGTCGTAATCTATTCTCCACTCATGCCGCGAAATTCCAAGGTGGACGCCGAGATCACCCGTCAACGCATCGTCTCTTCGGCGTTGTCGCGGGCGTCAGTCGACGGTCTCGGCGGGCTGACCATCGGGACGCTTTCAGCAAGCCTGGGGCTGAGCAAAGCCGGAGTGGTCGGCCCGTTCGGGTCGAAGGCCGACCTGCAGGCCGCCACCCTGGAGGCCGCGCTCGACCGGTTCTTCGGTGACATCGTCGCTCCTTGCGCCGACGCGCAGCCCGGTCTGGCGCGGCTCAATCGGCTCCTCGACCGCTGGGTCGACTACATCGTCGCGAGCCCCTTCCCCAACGGCTGCTTCCTCACCGCGGCGTCGTGCGAACTCGACGGTCAGCCGGGTCCGTTGCGCGACCGGCTCGCTGAAGCGGTTACGGCGTGGCGCGTCCTGCTCGTCGATCAGATCGAGATCGCCCAGGTGACCGGTGACGTGTCGCCCGAGGTGGACGCGACCGACGCGGTTATCGTCCTCAGCGGGTTGGCGATGGCGGCCAACCAGGAGATCGAACTCCTCGACGACGATCCGCCCACCACCGGAGCCCGCGCCCGTCGGCTCATGCGCGCCGCGCTTCGCCTTTAAGCAGTTGCCACCGGCCGTCAGGCCGGACCGATCCGGTACAACCACACGGTGTTGTCCAACAACTCACCCGTCGGCGCCCACTTGTAGTGTCGCGACAGCCCATTCCCCTCATAGCGCGAGACGTACTCGCGCATCTGCACGCGGGTCTGCCTACGGGCGTCGATGCCGGTGATCACGATGGTCGCGAGGTCATAGGACTCCAGCGCGAATCGCGTCGGAGCGTCGGTGAACTTCTCGGTGAACTCGGTGGTGAAGGACTTGGGGTCCGGGCTGCACAAGCACGACAGCACCGCTGCGGGTGCCGCGTCCCCGGCCAGCGCCACGAAGTCGGCGCTGTTGGCCTGGTCGCCCGCGGCGAAGACCACCTGCGGTGCCGATTTCTTCAGCGCGGCTGCGAGCGGTCCGGCGTCACGCGGCGAACCGGCGAAGAACACGCCATCGGCGCCCGCCTTGGTGATGTCGGCGACGCGGGCCGGGATGTCGACGGTGCCCGTGGGCGTGATCGACGAGCAGGATTCCACCGCGGCCGAGCCGAGTCCCTGGGTGACCGCACGCGCCAGTCCGGCGGCGCTCTCGCCGTTATCGGAGATCACACAGACCCGCTTGCGCATCAGCGTGCCGGTGAGATGGCGGGCGAGCGACTCGCCCTCCACGTCGTCGTTGTTGATGCCGCGGAAGAAGGTCTTCCAGCCTTTGTCGGTGAGCGTGGCAGCGGTGGCCGACGGGCTCAGCGAGACCAACCCCGCCTCGTTGTAGAGCGGGCCGACGGCTGCCGCATCCGACGAGGTGGTGGGCCCGATGACGGCGATGACGTCCGGGGTGGAGACGAGTCGTTTGGCCTGGTTGAGCGCGGTGACCGTGTTGCCCCGCGAATCGACGCGCACGAGGACGAGTTGGCATCCGGGGTTCTTGGCGTTGTGCTGGTCGACGGCGAGCTGGGCGCCATTGGCGATACCCGCGCCCTCGACGGTGCTGAGGTCACCCGCGACGGCGACGGTGAGCCGGCGGCACTGCGCGGTGCCATCACCCGCCGGGTTGGCCGGGTGTTCCGGCGCTGGGGCGTCGAAGCGGCGGCCCTCGAGGTTGATCCGCCCGACCGGAAGGATGCCGAGCCCGAGGTCGGCGGGCGACTGAACGGAGGTCGGCACTTCCGACGATGAGCTCGGCGCGTAGGCGCTCGAAGTCGGGTACGCCGATGGCGTAGCTGCGCCCTTCTTGTCCGCACATCCCGCCACGACGAGCGCAGCGGCCGCTATGACGACCCCGACCATTCGTGTCTGTCGGCGAAACCTCATCGTCGCACCATCCTCGGGAATCGGGGGTTAGGACTTGACGTTCTCAATGACCACCACGGCGACCTGCTTCATCGTCGTGCGGCGGTCCATGGCGGCGCGCTGGATCCAGGCGAACGCTTCCGGCTCGGTCATGGCGTGCTGACTCATGAGCAGACCCTTGGCGCGGTCGATGAGCTTGCGGGTCTCCAGCGTCTCCTGCACCGATTCGACCTCGGCCTCAAGCGCGACCAGCTCGCGGTAGCGGCTCACCGCCACCTCGATCGCCGGGGTGAGATCGGCCTTGGAGAACGGCTTGACCAGGTATGCCATGGCGCCGGCATCGCGCGCCTTCTCGATGAAGTCGCGCTGGCTGAAGGCGGTCAGCATGACCACGGGCGCGAGGCGCTTCTCGGCGATCTCGGTGGCCGCGTCGATCCCGTCGCGCACCGGCATCTTGATGTCCATGATCACCAGGTCGGGCATCAGGGACTCGGTGAGTTCGACGGCGATCTGGCCGTTCTGCGCCTCCCCGACGACGTCATATCCCTCTTCCCTGAGCATCTCGACCAGGTCCATCCGGATGAGCGAGTCGTCCTCGGCAACGAGGACCCGACTCGGCGGGCGTGCGTCGGCGGCCACGGGAATCCTCTCCATCAGCGAAAACGTCAGTGTGTACGACTGTAGCGGCCCGGGTTGCCTACGCGCCCAACCCATCCACTAAACTCAAAGGCCGCGCCCTCGTAGCCCAATTGGCAGAGGCAACGGATTCAAAACCCGTCCAGTGTGAGTTCGAGTCTCACCGAGGGCACAAGTAAGGCCAGGTCAGGCGACTATTCGCCGTCGGCCACGGCTCGCAGGCCTCGGCCAGTCCGCAGCCAGTCCGCAGCAGACTTCGCCGCCGCGTCGAACGCGTCGCTGACTTTGTCCAGGTCATCCGGGAAAAGATGCCCGTAGCGGTCGAGCGTGAGTGTCGCCGTCTTGTGACCGAGCAGGGTCTGAAGCACCTTCACGTTCGCCCCCGCTTGGATGGCGAGCGAGGCGCAAGTGTGCCGGAGCTGGTGCGGTGTGAGTCCCTTCTCCCCCACCGTCACAGCAGCCTTGTCGAAGGCCGTCCGGTACTGCCCTTCTGTCAGCCATGTCTCGCGGCCTTCCACGACACGGCCGGGAAAGACGAGGGCATCGTCGGCACGGTCGGCCAGCTCGGTCTTAAGCAGCGGGGCGAGGAACTTCGGAATCGGCACGCGTCGAGTCGTCTTGTTCTTCGGCACCCCCTCGACGAGTCCCTGCCCGGTCACGTAGGTCACGCTCCTGCGGACCGTGATGCGCCGCTTGGCGAGATCGACGTCCTTGACGCGCAGCCCGACGGCCTCGCCGAAGCGCAGCCCGCAGAAGGTCAGCACGAACGTCAGCGTGCGATAGCGCCCGCAGGCGACCGCGAGTCGGTGCGCTGTCTCGTGCGTGAGGTAGCGCTGCTCGGCCTCGGACTTGTCCGGCAGTTCGATGCCCTCGGCCGGGTTGACCGCAACGAAGCGAGACCTGACGGCGAACTTGAGCACGGCGCTGACGACCTGGTGCGCCTGGATCACCCGCGAGGCCGACAGGCCACGCTTGGCGAAGCGCGTCGAGCCGCCAGCCGCCGACAGGCCACTCGTCCAGACCTGTAGCTCGTCGAACGTGATGTCGCGCAGCGCCACGTCTCCCCATCGCGGCAGGATCACCGTGTCGAGTAGCGACCGGTAGCCGGCGACCGTCTTCGGCTTGCGGTGCGCCTTCGTCGCGATCCACGTCTCGGCGACGGCCTCGAAGGTCTGCGCGGCCAGGTCCGGGTCAGTCCACGTCCCGGTCACTTGACCCGACACCTGGCCGTCGAGCCAGTTCTGCGCGTCGACCTTGCGGCCGAACGACTTCGTGCGTTCCTTGCCGTCGTCGGCGACGTAGCGTCCGAGCCAGCGCAGCCCGGTCCCGGCCCGCGCGGTCGGCTGACCGTCAGCGCGCCGCCAGCGGTCTTCGACGCCCGCTCTCCTGTTGCGCTTAGCCATTGATCAAGCCCTTCTCTCGCGCCGCCTTGATGTAGCGCTTCGCCTGGCGCTCCTCGACGTCGAAGGCGACCATTACGGCCTCGACCTTCGGGCCTGGCGCGCTCGCGTGGACCTCGGCGACCTTCCGCAAGAACTCCGGCGTGACGCGCCGACGCTTCGTCGCCTGCTCGACGTTCTTGCGGTGTCGGCGAAACGCTGGCCCGCCGTGGTTGCGCGTGTAGGTGTAGTGGCCATCGTCGCGCAGCGTTCGCTCGCACAGGCCGACGAGGGCATAAGTGTCGTCACGCATCTGATTGAGCTTCAAGGCGTCGAGGTGCTTCTGGCGCACCACTGTCGACGGGTCAGCTTCGATGCTGATCTTGGTGCAGTACGGGACGCCGCCGCGCACCTCGAAGACGGCGACGTAGGTCAGCCCGTCTTGCTCGATGCGGCGCTCGACGACTCGCTCGGCGAAGAACTCGCCGAGCGGCACCATCTCGTCGTCGGTCGCTCGCGTGACGTCGAGGCTGCCGTCCTCGGCCTTGAACCGGTGGTACTCGCGCATCTGGCCTACTCCTGGTGTCATCGGAAACCTGTTAGTGACACGTGCCATTGTGTCGCCATGGTGTCACTCTGTCAACGGGAACACTCCCAACCAACGGCTAGCACCGCTGGACAGACACAAGGAAGTGAAGACCGTGACCTACATGACCACCGCCGAGGTAGCCGAGCTACTTCGAACCTCGCCCGAGACCGTCCGCTATTGGCGACACATCGGCAGCGGCCCGCGCAGCTTCAAGGTCGGCCGCCGCGTGCTCTACGACTCCAACGACGTGACCACCTGGCTCGCCGAGCAGAAGGAAAACGCCTGAGATGACCGCACAAAGAGTCAACGGCCGCGCTGGTGACGCGACCGTTGAAACGAGTTCCTCGACTCCCCTACAGATTACCCCGCGACTGGCGGTCGAAGTGGACTTCAAGTCCGCGTTTACCGACCGGCACGGAATCACCTCAGTCCTCATCGACTGCCCGTTCTGCGGCAAGGAACATCGGCACGGTTGGCCCCAGGGTCAACGTCACCCCGGCTGGCGCGGCTCGCACTGCGGCCAGGGCAGCTACGACGTGCGCGAGCCCTTCCTCCGTAACTACCCGTGGACCGGCGACCCGCTAACGAGGTGGCGATGACGACCGCAACGAGGCAGGGAACCGCATTCGACCGCGTCATCGAAGCCCTGGAGCGCGATGGCCGGACCGTCAAGCGCAACGGCCCAGGGCAGGCACAGGCCCAGTGTCCAGCGCACGACGACAACAACCCGAGCCTGTCCATCACCGACCGCGACGACCGCGCGCTCGTCTACTGCCATGCCGGTTGCGACACCGACCGCGTGCTCGACGCGCTCAACCTCGACCCCCGCGACCTGTTCGACAAGCCGAAAGGTCTCGGGCACGTCAGCGGCCTCCTGTCGCACGCGATCTACAACTATCCCGATGGCCGCATCGCCGGCCGAAGCGCAGACAAGAAGTTCAGACAGTCAGGAAACACGAAAGGCCGGAGTCTGTACTTCGGTCAGACCTCCACCGGCAAGCCGCTCGGTCCCGAGTCTCTCGACGGCCACGAGCGCGTCTACTTCGTCGAGGGTGAGGAAGATGTCAAGACGGTCCGATTTCGCGGCGAGGCCGCCGTCTGCAACGCCCAGGGAGCGGGCAAGAGCCACCTGGCCGACCTGACGCCACTATCCGGCAAGAAGGTCATCGTCGTCGCCGACAAGGACGAGCCAGGCCGCAAGCACGCCGCCCAGGTGGTCGAGCACCTGGGCGGAATCGCAGCTACCACGTCGGTCGTAGAGGCGCTCGAAGGCAAGGATGTCACCGACCACGTTGCGGCCGGACACAGCCTGGACGAGCTTCGGGATGCATCCGGGGTACTAGGTGGGATGCATCCCGAAGCCGACGAGGGTGGCATCCCGGATTCAACCGGGTTGACGGATGCGTGCCGGTATCTCGACGTCGCGCTTCTGCTCGACGGAGGCCTACCCGAACCGCCGACGCCGACCGTCTGCAAGCGCAGCGATGGAGTTGGCCTGTTCTACCTCGGTCACTACAACGTCGTCGTCGGCGACCCCGAAAGCGGCAAGACACTCCTGACCGACTTCGCAACCGTCGAGCAGCTCGGCGAGGGTGGCCGCGTGCTGCGCCTGGACCTCGATCACAACGGCCCGCAGTCGACCATCTCCCGGCTGATCGACTTCGGAGCCAACGAGGACGCTCTGCGCGACTCCACCCGATTCCGCTATGTCGAGCCGGAGGACCGCAACCAACTCGCCGCCATCGTCGAGGACGCCAAAGACTGGCAGCCGACGCTCGTCGTGCTGGACTCCATCGGCGAGCTGCTGCCGCTACACGGTGCAGGGTCCAACGACTCGGACGAGTTCACCGCTGTGCATCGCCTCGTCATCAAGCCGCTCGCAGCGGCCGGCGCGTGCGTCGTCGGCATCGACCACCTGTCCAAGGGACTCGACTCACGCAAGTTCGGCCCCACCGGCACCGTCGCCAAGCGCCGCGTCATCAGCGGCTCATGCATCCGCGTCACCGTCGACGCCGCGTTCACCCCCGACAAGGGCGGGTCGGCATTCCTGGCGATCAACAAGGACCGCCACGGAGGCCTACGCCGCGCCAGCCCGAGCGGAGACAAAGAACCATCCGCAGGCAAGTTCGTCATCCTCGGCGGTCAGCACTTCATCACCGCGCCGATGTCTGACGAGAAGAACCCCGGAGAGCATGCGCCGCCCGCCGACGTCGCTGCCATCACAGCACTCGATCCGCCGCCCGCCTCGGCGAAAGAAGCACGAGAACGACTCAAGTGGCGCGACGAGCGGGCGCGCCAAGCATTCAAAGACTGGAAGAAGGGAACCACCCGATGAGTAACCCCAACGCGATGTACGCCGAGTTCGAGCACCTATCAGCGCAGTGCGACCTCTACACCGGCAGGCCGTGGGACGGCACGACCGAGCACGTCCAACAACTGTCAGCGCGCATGGACGAGATCACCGACATACTCGCCGACCACGCTGACTGGCTCGAAGGCCTCAAGAACCTCGCCGCCGAGCGTGGCATGCCCTGGCATCAGGGCACACTCTGGCACCTCGCCGCCGAGCAGGACGACCGCCAACAGACCCCCGGTCTCACGCACGGACCCCCACCCCCCGATGCAGACCCCCACCCCTCGCAGCAGACCCCCACCGACGACAAGGACTAAGGAGCCTCCCATGTTCAAGCGCATCACCAAGCTGCCTGACGACGCAATCCGCATGATCGCAGGAAACGACGTCGACACGAACCTCGTGCTTCAAGGCGACGACGGCCTCGCCCTGGTCGTCACGTTCGAGGATCCACGCGTCGGCAACGTCGCCATCATGCTCACGCCGACCGCAGCGCAACGGCTCGCGATCACGCTCGACGCCATGCTGACCGCTGACGACGCCACGCTCGACGCCGCAGTCGAGACGCTGCGCGGCCGAACCGAAGGTGGAGGCGACCAGGATGGCTAAGCCTTGCCTCGTGTGCGGCCAGCCCAGCGCCGCCACCCGCTGCGCCGAGCATCGACTCGCCGACGACCGTGACCGTTCTGACAACCCGCTGCGCCGCCATCGGTCCCGATGGAAACGACTGTCGACGCGTCTGCGAAGACAGTCGCCGCAGTGCGAGGCTTGTGGCGCAGACGATGACCTGACCATCGACCACATCATTCCGGTGAGTGAGGACCGTGCCCTCGCGTTCAGCCTCGCGAACCTTCGCGTGCTCTGCCGCTCGTGCAACAGCAGCCGAGGCAACCGTGCCACCGCCGCCGACCGCGCCGAAGTTCACGCCCGCCTCGGCCGACCAGGGGACACACCCCGAATCGGCGCGACGGCCCCCTCGGGGCAAGCCGCAATCTGCGATACACACCGGCCGGAGTCGACGTGAAAGCAGGCCCGAAGGCGAAGGTCGACGCGACGGCGCTGCCCTTCCGCCCGCGCAAGCACGGCGCGGCCCGGTTCGCGGCGTTCGCGCAGAAGTTCATCAGGGTCCCGAAGGGCACCGGCGCGCTCAAGCCGCTGAAACTGCGCCCGTGGCAGCTCGATCTTGTCGCGTCGGTCGAGGATGCCGATCCGATGCCGCGTACGGCCGGTTGGATGCTGCCGCGTGGTCAGGGCAAGTCCACGCTGGTCGCCGCCTATGGCCTCTATCGGTTCTTCACCGATGGCGAGGGAGCGGTCGTGTGCGTCGTCGCGGTCGACGAGCGGCAGGCCGGAATCGTCTTCGGCATCGCCCGGCGCATGGTCGAACTCGACGACGAGCTGGCCGCCCGCGTCCAAGTCTTCAAGGAAAAGCTCTACAACCCGACCACCGACTCCTATTTCCACTGCCTCCCGGCCGAGCCGAAGCGCCTCGAAGGCCTCGACTACACGCTCGCCATCCTCGACGAGGCCGGAGTCGCCAACCGTGACAGCTACGAAGTGCTGACGCTGGCGCAGGGCAAGCGTGAGCGGTCGACGCTGGTCTGCATCGGCACGCCGGGACCGGACCCGAACGACCAGGTGCTCGCCGATCTTCGCAACCACGCCGCCGAGCATCCCGACGACCGGAGCCTGGTGTGGCGCGAGTTCTCGGCCGCCGGCTTCGAGGATCACCCGGCCGACTGCGAACACTGCTGGGAGTTGGCGAACCCGGCGCTCGACGACTTCCTGCACCGTGACGCCATCGTGGCGCTGCTGCCGCCGAAGACTCGCGAGGCGACGTTTCGGCGCGCTCGTCTGTGCCAGTTCGCCACCGACACCGACGGCCGGTTTCTCCCTGCCGGATGCTGGGAAGGTCTGTCGACCGGTCAGCCGGTGCCCGATGGCAGCGACGTGGTGATCGCGCTCGACGGCAGTTTCAGCGACGACACGACCGCGCTGCTGGTCGCGACGGTCTCGCCCGAACCGCACTTCGACAAGGTCCGCGTCTGGCAGCGACCCGCGAAGGATGACGCCTACCGGGTGCCGGTGGCCGAGGTCGAGGACGAGATCCGCAAGGCCTGTCGCCGCTGGCGCGTCGTCGAGATCATCGCCGACCCGTTCCGGTGGACTCGCACGCTGCAAGCCCTCGAAGCCGAGAAGCTGCCAGTCGTCGAGTTCCCGCACTCCCCGGCTCGCCTGACTGCTGCGACTGGCGACCTCTACAGCGCGGCGCTCAACGCCCGCATGACGCACTCGGGAGATCGCACTCTCGCCGAGCACGTCGCCGCCGCGATCGTCGTCGAAGACGCTCGCGGCATCCGACTCTCGAAGGCCAGCCGCTCGCGGCAGGCCCGAAAGATCGACCTGGCCGCGTGCCTGGTCATGGCCCACAGTCGCGCCACCTGGCGCGCAACCCATCGCAAGAAGTCGAAGACAAGGAGTTTCAAATGACTGACCTACTCACCACCCTGCTGCAGAAGCTCGACGAGCCTGCCGCCCGGTTCGCAGAGCTTGAGCGCTACTACAACGGCACCCAGCCGCTCGCGTTCCTCGCGCCGGAGGCGAAGGAGGCACTCGGCGACCGGTTCGGCCGGATGGCGACCAACCTGCCGCGCCTGGCCGTCACGTCGCTCTCGGAGCGGCTGCGCGTGACCGGCTTCCAGGGGATCGAGGTGTGGGACGACTGGCTGCGCAACGACCTCGACCAGGAGGCGGGCATCGCGCATCGTGAGGCGCTGCTGCTCGGCGCGTCCTACGTGATCGTGTGGGCCGACGCCTTCGGACGGCCGAAGGTGACAGTCGAGTCTGCCAAGCAGGTCACCGTCCTGACCGATCCGGGTACCCACCGGATCACGGCCGCGCTCAAGCGCTGGGAGACCGACAAGACGACCGAGGCCGTCATGTACGGACCGCAGGAGATTGTGCGCCTGTCCGCGCCGCAGACCGGCGCGACGACGCAAGGCTTCAAGGTCGTCGAGACCATCCCCAACCCGCTCGGAGTCGTGCCGGTGGTCCGACTGCGCAACGCCGACCGCATCCTCGATGACGGAGTGTCGGAGATCGACGACCTCATGCCGCTGATTGACGCGCTGAACAAGGTGCTCGTCGACATGATGACCACGAGCGAATACGTTGGCCGTCCGCGCCGATGGGCGACCGGCATCGAACTTGAGGAAGCCGACGCCCTCGACGACGACGGCGAACCGACCGGCGAGACCATCGCAGTCAATCCGATTCCCGAGGGCAACCGAGCCATGATCTCGGAGAACGACGCCGCCAAGTTCGGCCAACTCGAAGCGGCCCAGCTCGGCGGATACGAGACCGCCGTGAAGGTCATCCTCGGTCAGATCATGGCCGTCTCGGCGCTCCCGGCGCACTACGTCGGAGTGTTCACCGACAACCCGGCCAGCGCCGACGCGCTGCGCGCCGCCGAGGCCTCACTGACTGCCCGCGCTCAGGCCCGCCAGCAGTCGTTCGGTCGAGCATGGGAAGACGTCGCCCGACTGGTCCTCGGGGTCCGTGACGGAGCTGACCCGCTGCGCGTGGACTGCCGGGTCACGTGGGCCGACGCCGCGACCCGGTCCATCGCCCAGGAGGCCGACGCCATCACGAAGCTCTACAGCATCGGCTTGCTCCCGCAGTCGTTCGCGCTGCGCAAGCTCGGATACACCGACGACGAGATCACCGAGATTCGCACGGCCAAGCGCGCCGAGGCGCTCGACGCCACGGCCGTCGACCTGTCGAAGCTGGTCGGCTGATGAGTAGCTATCGGGACGCGCTGCTGCGCATCGCGGACGGCAGCGCCCGCCAAGTGTTGGCCGCCTATCGCTCCTACGTCGACGGCCTGCTGACCCACGACGAAGCGGTCGCCTACATCAGTAGCGCAATCGCCGCCGCCAACGGCCGCGCTCGCATGCTGGCCGACCTTCGACTCGCCGCCGAGGTCATGGCCGCCCTCGGCACCGAACAACCGGTGGCCGGCGTGCCGATGCCCTCGGACCGCGAGCGCCTGGCGAAGGCAGCCGCGACGATGCTGGCGACCGCAGCCAAGTCCGAAGTACCCGAGAAGATCGCTCGCCGACTCGCCGAGTCCGAACCGGTCCAGGCCGCCAGCGAGGCCACGACCGAGGCAATGGTGCGCAGCGGCAAGACGAACGGATGGGTCCGCGACCTGTCGCCGGACGCCTGCCAGATGTGCCGGTGGTGGTGGCGCGAAGGCCGCGTGTGGCCCGACGACCACCGAATGCCGCAGCATCCCGGCTGTACCTGCCATCAACGCCCAGTGTTCGCCGAGAACATTCGGGAGACCCAAGTAACCGCCAAGCAGAAAGGACTCATCCGATGAGTAACGACCAGGACACCCCGACCGAGGACGAGATGACAGCCGAGGCCGTCGAGTCGCCGACCCCACCGCAGGCCGACACTGCGCCCGAGGCCGAGGAAGTCGACGAGCAGGCCGACACCTTCCCGCGGTCCTACGTCGAGAGCTTGCGGCAGGAGAACGGCAAGTACCGTCAGCGCGCCCAGCGCGCCGACGAGCTGGCCCACCGGCTGCACCGCGCTCTCGTCGAGGCCGACGGCCGCTTGCACGACGCGAGCGACCTTGAGTTCGCCGACGAGCACCTCGACGACGCCGAAGCGCTGACGGCAGCGGTCGACGCGCTCCTGGCCGCCAAGCCGCACCTCTCGGCCCGACGGCCGACCGGCGACATCGGCCAAGGAGCGGCCACCACAGCCGGAGACGTCGACCTGCTCGGCATGCTTCGGGGATAGTCGCCGATTACCCCTCGGGGGTATACTCAAGGGGTCGCGTCTGGCACGCGGCCCCTTGAAAGCTCCTGGCGAGCGAAGGCGAAACCTCATCCCTTCGACTCCCCTTTAGGAGCACATCATGGCCGAATCAACGGCAGCCAATCCCACCCTTCTGCAAGCCCAGGTCGCGAACCTGCTCGTTCAGCCGCTCGAAGCGGCCAGCGTCGTCCTCGCGGCCGGTCCGCGAATCTTCGACACCGCGAGCGAGCTTCGCATCCCGAAGCTCATTTCCAGCGGCACCCCGGCGTTCGTCGCCGAAGGCGCGGAGATCGCCGACACCCACGACGTCGAGTTCGACGAGGTGAAGCTGATGCCGACCAACCGGCGCAGCATCAAGACGATCCTCCGGTACACGAACGAACTGGTGCGCCAATCCGTCGTCGGCATCGACGCGGTCCTCAAGGCCCGCCTGGTCAAGGACGTGTCGGACCTGCTCGACTCGGCGCTGCTGACCGGCGCGGGTGCGACGAACAGCATTCGCGGCATCACCGCGCAGACCGGCATCACTCCCGGCGAGTTGGACGTGACCGACGCCGACTGTCTCCTGGACGCCATCGCCGCGCTCAACGCCAAGGAAGTCACCCCGAACCGGTGGTTCATCTCCGGCGCTGACTTCGCCGCGCTGCGCAAGCTCAAGGAGTCGACGACCTCGGCGCGGTACCTGCTTGAGCCGGACCCGACGAAGCAGTCGGGGACGACCATCTTCGGCATCCCGGCGACCATCACGAACAAGCTGCCCGAGGGGACCGCGATCCTGGCCGACATGTCGACCGTCGCCATCGCCCGCGACACCTCGCCGAGCGTGACCGTGCTCAACGAGCGGTACGCCGAGTTCGACCAGGTCGGCCTTCGTGTGACGACTCGCTACGACCTCGGCCTGTTGCACGCCGAGGCCGTCTCGGTCCTCACTGCCGACTCCGGTGGCAGCTAGTGGCAGCAGTCACGGGCCAGCAGGTCGCGGACTTCCTCGGCCATGGCGACGACGTTGCGCTCGTCGCCATGGCCGAGCAGCACGTCCAGATCGTGACCGCGATGGCGCAGGCCTACACGCGTGGTCAGGGCTTCGAAGCTGGCGAGCCGGCCGATGACATCGCGGCCGTCGTCACCACTGCGACGGCGCGACTGGTGTCGTTTCCCGATCAGTCTGTGAGCCAGACCGACACCGCTGGCACGTTCTCGATGACGAGGTCCGGCGCAGGCTTCCGGACCTGGACGCTGCCGGAGTTGTTCGTGCTGAACCGTTACCGCAAGCGCGCCCGATAGCAGGGTCGGGATGCATCCCACCTAGTACCCCGGATGCATCCCGACTCGCTCGGCCAGTCCGCAGCCAGTCCGCAGCAGCGTCACAGGCAGTCAACGCTAGCCATCGCCGTTACGCGCTCTGACCTGCTACTTTCCCAAACTGCCAACGGTAGCCAACTCTCTATAACGCCTGTATAGACAGATTCGAAACCCGTCCAGTGTGAGTTCGAGTCTCACCGAGGGCACCACCGCAAGCGCGCCACGGCGCGTTTCCAACGTGACACGCGACTCTCCTTCACCATCTGGAGTGGGAAACTCTCCCGCCGCGTTGGATCTAGTTCCACCCGATCCGGTCAGTACGCGATCGACCCACCGTCAGCAACGATGACATGGCCGGTGATGTAACTCCCGGCATCCGAGGCCAGCAGCAGTGCCGGACCGACTATTTCCTCCGGATCCGCGAGCCGCTTCTGGACCGCCATCTGGGACAGCATCTCGATGACTTCCGGTGGGTTCGACCGGACCATGTGGGTGTCGACGGCACCCGGCGCGATCGCGTTCACGCGGATCCCGTGCTGTGCGTACTCGGCGGCCATGGACCGGGTGAACGACATGAGCGCGGCTTTGCCCGCCGCGTACATCGACACGAACGGCGACTGGGTGAAGGCGCCGATCGAGACGAGGTTGATCACCGATGCATGGTCACTGGCCTTCAAGTGCGGCAATGCCTCCTGCACCAGGAAGACCGGCCCGCGCAGGTTGACGTCGAAGGACTTCTGCCACGCTTCCGGTGTCATCGCACCGAGCGGCTGAGCGACGGGGTTGGCCGCGTTGTTCACCAGGATGTCGATTCCGCCAAAGGCCTCGACACTGCGGTCGACGAGATCGCGCAACGCGGGCAGTTCTCCAAGATGCGTGGGGACGCCGAGAGCCGCGCCGCCCAACTCGACGAGGTGTCGCTGCGCCTCCTCGCACGCCTCCGGCTTCCGGCTGGCCACGACGACGTTCGCCCCCGCGGCGACGAATCCCTCGGCCAGCGCCAATCCGATCCCCCGCGTGCCGCCAGTGATCACCGCGGTGCGTCCGGTGAGATCGAACAGTTCGGCGAGCCGACGACGGTCCATTGCCATGCTGACTGCTCCTGTGTGATGTGGGACATAACCCATACCTGGTGAGTTGTACGTTAGACCGGTGAGCGAAATCATCGTCGAAATCACCGAACCCGGCCTCGTCGTATTGACGATGAACCGACCCGAGCGGCTCAACGCCCTGGGCATGGGAATGGTCGAGGAAATGCGGTCGGCGCTGACCGAACTGGACGACGATCCGTCGGTGCGGGTCATCGTGTTGACCGGTACCGGTCGCGCGTTCTGCTCAGGCGCCGACGTCCAGAGCGCCGTCGAGGGTTTCGGTGCACCCGACCCCGACAAGAACCCCGTCGCCGGCGTTTTCCGTGTACAAGAGCAGATCGCGTCGCTCAACGAATTGATTCATCGGATGAAAACCCCGGTCATCGCCGCGGTGAACGGTGCCGCGGTCGGCGGAGGCTTCTCCCTCGCCCTGGCCTGTGACATCCGGTTCGCGTCGGAGTCGGCGAAGTTCGGTTCGATCTTCATCACCCTCGGCGTCTCGTCGTGCGATATGGGGACGAGCTATCTGCTTCCGAAGATCGTCGGCATCTCACGCGCCGCGGAGCTGATGCTGACCGGTCGGAAATTCGACGCCGAGGAGGCTCGGGCCATCGGCCTCGTCCAAGACGTCGTCGACGACGGTGACGTTGTCGAGAGGGCATTGCAGACCGCGCGCCAGATCGCCGCGAACTCACCGATGGCCGTCTGGATGACCAAGGAAACGCTGTGGAAAAACGTCGACGCCCCGTCGTTTCGCCACGCCCTCGACATGGAGAACCGCACCCAGGTGATGTGCACCTTCAGCGGTGAGCTCCTGAACGCATTCGAGGCGTTTGTCCACAAGACCACGCCGACGTGGAAGGACCTCTAGCCCGACCCTGTAGGTCACCCGGAGGCCAGGACGCGGTCGACCATCTCGCGCGCGATGGCCAAGGAGGCCGTCGCGGCCGGTGACGGCGCGTTGCGCACCTGCGTGACGGCGCCGTCGGTCGCCAGCACGAAATCGTCGACGAGAGCGCCGTCGCGTCCGAGCGCCTGGGCACGGATTCCGGCGTGGACGGTGCCGTCGAGATCGTCGACGGTCAGACCCGGCGCGTACCGTGCGGCCTCGCGGACGAACGCCTTACGGCTGCTCGCCATCGACAGTTCATGGATGCCCGTACGCCAATACCGCCGCGCCAAGCGCCACGTTCCCGGCCAGGTACCGGTCTGCCACGCATCGCGCGCACTGAACTTCCGCCACGTGTAACCGTCGCGGCTGGGCACCATCATCGCCGTCGGCCCCAACGACACCGAACTGTCGATGTGCTTGGTGATGTGGACGCCGAGGAACGGCAGTGTCGGGTCCGGGACTGGATAGATCATGCCGCGGACGAACGGCTCCGTCCTCGGGCGCAACTGCAGGTAGCCGCCTCGGAACGGCACGATCCGCGGGTCCGCCCCACCTCCGGACGCTTGGGCCAGACGATCGGACCACAGGCCTGCGCAAGTGATGGCGCGGCGAGCGTCGACCACGTCGTCGCCGAGGTGCACCCGGCAACCGTCCGATGTCGCGGACACCGATTCGGCTCGTGTGCCGAATCGGAATTCGACACCCGCCGCCTCCAATTGACGGTGGATGGCGCGGGCGACCTGGGCGTAGTCGACGATCCCCGTCTCCGGCGAGTGGAGCGCCGCGAGCCCGACTGCCCTGGGTTCTATCTCGCGGATCTCCTCGGCCCCGATCCGGCGGAGACCGACGACCTGGTTCGCCCGACCGCGCGATTCGAGATCGTCGAGGCGTGCGAGTTCGTCGCGATCCAACGCCACGATCAGCTTGCCGCACCGCTCGAATGCGATGTCGTTCTCGGCGATGAAGTCGTACATGAGGCGCGATCCCTCGACGCACAGCTTGGCCTTCAACGATCCCGGTTGGTAGTAGATCCCACTGTGGATGACACCCGAATTGTGGCCGGTCTGATGGGCCGCGACCCCCGCCTCGGCCTCGACGACGAGGACGTGCGCGCCGTCGTGGCGGGCCAGCCATTCGCGAGCCACCGCGAGACCCAGAATCCCGGCCCCGACCACCACGAGGTCGTACCTGCTCATCGCATCCTCCTCGTCGTCGCAACCTCGCGATTTGAAGTGTAGGTTCGAGTCCCATGATTCGAGCCGCACGACCGGCGGACTATCCCGCGATCCAGGACATCGAGCAGCGGGCCGGCCAGGCGTTCCGAACCGTCGGGATGGACGCGATCGCCGACGATGATCCGTTCAGCGACGCCGAGCTCGACGCGTACACCGCGTCGGGTCGAGCGTGGGTCTCCACCGATCAAGCCGACAAACCGACGGCCTACGTACTCGTCGACATCATCGACTGCATGGCCCACATCGAACAGGTCACCGTCGATCCGGCACACGCGCGGAAAGGGTTGGGCGCCCTGCTGATCGAGCACGTGGACGGTTGGGCACGCGAGCAGCGCCTCGACGGGCTCTCCCTGACCACCTTCGTCGAGGTGCCCTGGAATGCGCCCTACTACGAACGGCTCGGGTTCCGCAGGCTCGCCCCTGAGCAACTCGACGCAGGTCTGAAAGCCGTGCGATCACATGAAGCAGAACTCGGATTGGACCGGTGGCCGCGCACTGCCATGGCCCGACCGCTCGCCGAACCGCTGGAACCACTGCAACCGTGAACACAATCGGATCAGCCTGATTCCATCCCGCCGCCCGCCCCGGGTCGCGATTACCGTGTTGATTCCATGTCCACCAGCACGACCCTCCCCGTTCGCCCTGCCCTGACCTGCACAGATGTCTGAGCACCGGACCGCCGCCGTCAGCGGCGACGGTGTCACCGTCGACTCCGCCGATCCGTCGGTGATCGACATCGCGTTCGACGGGAATCGTGTCTGGTCGTTCCAATCGCAGCGGGACACGTCGCGCGTGCTGCGCGTCGGCGTCCCCCACCGGCTCGCGCCCTGGCCCGCGAGTCTCGAGCCGTACCTGCGGGGCAGCACCCGCATCACCGTCCTCGACCGTTCGACGGGACGCCACCTCTTCGACGAGGAGTACGCCTTCGACGATTCCGAGGCGCGCGTGAGCGTCGTCGACCGCGCCGGTCGCCCACTCACCGTCGACAAATCCGGCGATTTGCAGTGTGAATTCGCCCAGCGCGGCCAGGCCACCATCGACTCCCTGCTCGATGCCGTGCAGGACGTGCTGGCCCGCCTCACCGACGCCGGCGTGGACGCCTTCCTCGCCTACGGCGCGCTGCTGGGCGCCGTGCGGGAGGGCACGTTCATCGCCCATGACTCCGACGCCGATGTGGCCTACCTCAGCAAGCACACGACGCCCGTCGACGTCATGCGCGAGTCCTATGCGCTGGAACGCGTCATGATCGAGGCCGGCTATTGGACTTGGCGGTTCTCCGCGGGCGACTTCAAGGTGATCGTCCCCGACAAAGAGGGCGGTCGGGCGATCGACGTCTTCGCCGGGTTCGTCGTCGAAGATGTCTTCTACCTGCTGCCCGAAGTCGCGTCGGAGCAGTTCTCCCGCGACATCATCGCGCCGCTGGGGACCGTCGAACTGCACGGCCGCACCATCACTGCGCCCGCCGATCCGGAAGCTCTGCTGGCCATCACCTACGGGCCGGAGTGGCGCGTGCCCGACCCGTCGTTCAAGTTCGAGGTGCCGCGCTGGGCCCGCCATCGTCTCGACGGGTGGCTGCGCGGCAACGACGGCAATCACGACCACTGGTGGCCGTTCTACTTTGGACAGTCGCAGAAGACCGTACCGACACAACCGTCCCCGTTCGCGCAGTGGTTCCTCGAGCGCGAGCCGACCAGCACTCAGATCGTCGACATCGGCACCGGCACCGGGCGCGACGCCCTGTGGTTCGCGCGCCAGGGCCGAGACGTCCTCGGCCTCGACTACGTGCCGGCGGCCACCGAGCGGGCCGGGATCATCGCCGACGACGAGGACCTGCCCGCCCGGTTCAAGACGCTGAACCTTTACGACATCCGACAAGTGCTCGGCATCGGCGGCGAACTCTCCCACCGCGACGAGCCGCCCGTCCTCTACGGGCGCTTCCTGATCCACGCCCTGCGCGACGACGGCCGGCACAACCTGTGGCGCATCGCGAACATGAGCCTGCGCCGGGGAGGCAAGTTCTACCTGGAGTTCCGCACCGGCCTCGACTCCGACGCCGAGCACGAGTTCGGCGAACACTTCCGCCGCTACCTCGACCCCGAGACCGTGATCGCCGAAATCGAGGCCACCGGCGGACACATCGAACACTGCGAGGCCGGCCACGGTCTTGCCGTCTACAAGCAAGAAGATCCCCACGTATGCAGATTGGTGGCGACATGGAAGCGCTGAACACCCGCAAGAACCCCCTCGGCGGAAGGCTAAGCCGGGGCGCCGACACGCTCGCGAAACTGCGCCGATTCCCGTCGCGGTTCCAGGAGTTGGAACAGGAAGTACAGGAGACCCAGCGCCTGCACCAGCGCGTCGCCGAGCTCACCGACATCGTCGCCGAGATCCTCGTTCCGGCCGCCGACCGCGACGATGAGCGCATCCGCGCCGTCCTCGCGAAGTACAACGAGACGTCGTTCTGAGTCGAACCCGGAATCATGGGGACCTGGAATCATGGGGACCATGAGTCCCATGAACCGCTTCACCTCAGCGCTCGTCGTCACTGCTGCCGTCGCGCTCGGCACCGCGCTGGCACCGCACGCGGCGGCCGCGCCTGCACCGGTACCCGACGGCAAGTGCGTGATCAGCAAGACCGACCGCAACCGGACCATCGATTCGTTGATGAACCACTGCACCAGCCAGCAGATCTTGGATCTGTTCGGATCTGCGCCGCTCGGCGTCCTCCCCACGGGCCGCCAACCACTGGCCCTGCTCCCGGTCATGCACGCGGGCGGCGGCAAGCTGGCGCCCTACAGCCAGGCCAGGTGGTTCACGCGGACGCAGAGCAATCTCGGTGACGCCCTTACCTTCACCAAGGGGCCGCAGGGGCAGCCGTGGGTGTACAAGGAGTACATCTTCGGCCGCGACCTCGGCGCCGCCATCAAGCTGGGAACCTCGGCCTGGGACGGCAAGCCCGCGTGGACGGCCGATTTCAGCGCTGATTTCCTCGGGGTCCCGATCAGCATCCACGAGTACCGCCAGCTGACGTCCAACGTTTGGATCGCCCGCGACACCAGCGCCGAACGGGGCACCCGCACCGCCGCCAAGAATGCCGGTGGCGCCATGGCGATCGGTTAGGACTCGGTTAGGACTTAGCCCAGCGGTTGAGTCTTCCGCGCAGCCACGTCTCGGGCGTAGCCTGGATTGGGTCGGGGGAACCGGAACGACCCAATCCAGGAGGCCCACGATGGCCCGACTATCCCCACTGCGCCGCCTCGCCGCGACTACTGCCACGGCCGCTGCACTCCTCACCATGGGCGGTGCCCTCGCCAATGCTGCCCCACCGAAGGGCACGCCCTGCGGCGACAACAAGGTGATCACCTCCATCGGCACCTGCGCGCCGATCAACTCGTCATGCACCGGCTATGACCTGATGCTCATCGGACGGGTCGACCGGACCGGGACATGTGTCATCCCGGGTATGAACGGCACGACGCCGTGACGTGAACGGGTTGACGCTGCTGCTCGTCGGGTTTGTCGGCGGGCTGCTGGCTGGCGTGTCGCCGTGCGTCCTACCGGTGCTCCCCGTCGTCCTCATGGGCGGTGCGGCCGGACCATCGGGCGGTGCCACCGGCGACGGCGCTACGACGACGGTGAGCCGTGCGCGACCGGTCGCCATCGTCGCCGGCCTGGCGTTGAGCTTCGCCCTCATCACCCTGTTCGGCACACTGCTGCTGGCTGCCCTGCACTTGCCGGCGTCACTGCTGCGGTGGCTCGGCCTCGGCGCGCTGGTCCTGGTCGGCCTGGCGATGCTGGTCCCCCAGCTCGAGCAACTCCTCGACCGTGCGTTCGCGAAGATCCCGCAGCGCAACATCACCGACAAGGGTTCGGGCACGCTGAGCGGTTTCGTCTTGGGGCTGGCGTTGGGCGCCGTCTTCGTGCCGTGTGCGGGCCCGGTCCTCGCCGCGATCGCCGTCGCCGGGGCAACGGGCACGATCGGCGCCGAGACGGTGCTGCTCACCGTCGCCTTCGCCGCCGGCGTCTCGATCCCGCTGCTGGCCTTCGCCCTCGCCGGCAGCCGCATCTCCACGCGCGTCCGCGGCTTCCAACGCCACCAGCGGCTGGTCCGCGGGGTGGCCGGGGTACTGGTCATCGCCCTGGCCGTGGCGCTGACCTTCGACGTGACCGGGGCGATCCAGCGACGCATCCCCGACTACACCAAGTCGATCGCCGAACCCCTGCAGGCCAAGATCACCGTTCCCGTCGCCGCGGGCAACGGGTCGCTGCGCACGTGCCAGGAGGCGGCGTTCACCGGCGTCGACAACGGCCTGGCCGATTGCGGACCGGCACCGGAGTTCACCGATATCTCCCAGTGGATCGGCGGCGGGCCCCTAACGATGTCGCAGTTGCGGGGCAACGTCGTGCTCATCGACTTCTGGGCATACTCGTGCATCAACTGCCAACGCTCACTCCCCCACGTCGAGGCCTGGTGGAAGCGCTACGAGTCCTCCGGCCTGCGCGTCATCGGCGTCCACACGCCCGAGTATGCCTTCGAGCACGACGCCGGCAACGTTGCTGCCTCCGCCAAGAAGCAGGGCTTGACCTTCCCGCTGGCCATCGACAACGGATACGGCACATGGAAGGCCTATCAGAACGTTGCATGGCCGGCCGGCTACCTCGTCGACGCCACCGGCGTCATCCGCCACGTCAGCCTCGGCGAGGGCCACTACGACCGCAAGGAGGGGTACCTCCGCGCACTACTCACGGCCGCCCGTCCCGGCGTCGAACTGCCCCCGCCGGCCAGCCTGCGCGACGACACGCCGACCGACAAGCAACGCACCCCGGAAGCATTCCTCGGCACGTCCAAACAACAGATGTACGACGGTGGCGGCGATTACTCGCCCGGCCCGCGGGACTTCTCAGACACCGGCACACCGGCCTTGCACCGCTACCGCCTCGCCGGGAACTGGACTCTTGCCGACGACGACCTCGTCGCAGGCCCCGGCGCCACCATCACCCTCACCTTCCGCGCGCGGGAGGCCTATCTCAACGTCGGCGGTACCGGCACGTTGACCAGCACCGTCGACGGGAAGACGCGCACGGTTGCAGTTTCCGGACCACCGGACATCCGGACCGTCGCCAGCCTCCCCGAGTCGAAGCAGGGCACGGTCACCGTCGGGGTGTCACCTGGCCTGACCGTGTACTCCTTCACCTTCGGCTGATTCTCAACCCGGTACCGTTTCGACAACCCAACGTCGACCGATGGCGGATTGACGAAACGGGGTTGGATCTGGGTCCGAGATTGCAGTATCGCCACGTCCCGGTTCCAAGATCACAACCTCGCGCTTCGAGGCCCGAAACCGGCGTGACCAGCACCTACACTCGACGACCATGCGCCTTCGAACCCTCGTCACCGCCGTGCTGGTCGCCGTCGCCGCGATCACCGGGTCGGTCGGCGTCAGCCATATCACGCTCACGGGCAACGGCAGCCTGGGCAGCTCCGGCAGTTTGGACTTCGGCAGTTCCGCCGACGACGTCGTCGGCCCGGTCAGCGGCTTCCTCTGGCAGAACCCGGGCGGGCGCTACATCGTCGTCCTCGGCGCGAAGGTCGGAACCCTGGGTCAGACGCCGGAGATCCTGGATCAACGGCTCAGCAAGGCTGCAGCGCTCGGACGGACCCACCCGTTCAACCGGATCATCGCCTCCGGCGGTGGGACCTGGTGGTTGCCCGTCAGCGAAGCGCAATTCATGAACGTCGGCCTGATCCAGCGCGGGATCCCGGTGTGGCAGATGGTCAACGAGGGCACGTCGCGGAGCACTGTCGAGAACGCTGGCAACACAGTTCGCATGCTCAAAGCGATGGGGGCCGATGGAGCGGTCATCGTCACCAACGGATTCCATATGCAACGCGCGATGAAGAACTTCCGCGATGCTGCCCGTGCGCAGCGGGCGCGCATCACCTTCATGTCCGCCTACGCCTGAAGCCGACGCCTCGCTTAGCACGTCAACCACCACCGTTTCGGCAACCCCGCGTCAATCCGGTAGTTGTCAAGCTGTCTG
>DLKD01000161.1 GCA_002477755.1 Gordonia sp. UBA7599 | reverse complement strand
GCTGCGCGAGGGTCGTGACCCTTGATCTGACTGGTGCCCTGCTGGGTTGCCGATGGACTGATCCGTCCGGCCCTCGCGTAGTAGCGGCACCGGCCGGTCGGGCATGACCTCATACGAGCCTGACCCCAGCGCACGGGATCTGGTGTAAGTCCTGTCTGACCGGCCCGGCCGGTGCCGACCCATCGGCTACGGAAGGGCAGCATCATCATGACAAACCAGGATCACCGCGTCGGCGGTATCGACTCACATAAGGACACCATCCACGTCGCGGTCATCACCGCGATCGGGCAGCCGGTCACGGACCGGGAGTTCCCCACCACGGTGGCCGGGTACCGGCGGGCGGTGGCGTGGCTGATCGAACACGGCCCCCTGAGCGCGGTCGGTGTGGAGGGCACCTCCAGCTACGGCATCGGGATTACCACCGAACTTCTCGCGGCAGGCATCCGCGTGGTCGAGGTCAACCGGACCCGCGCGGCGGAGAAACGCAAGCAGGGCAAGACCGACCCGCTGGACGCCTACCGCGCTGCCCGGTCGGTGCTGTCCGGCGAGGCCTCAACCGAGCCGAAGAACCCCAGCATCGAGCCGCTACGGGCGCTGACCATCGCGCGCCGTTCCGCGGTGAAGTCACAACAAGCCGCCTGGCGTCAGATCGGCTCCCTGCTGGTCACCACCCGCCCCGCCCTGCGGGACCGTTTCCGGGACCTGCCGGAGACCAAACTCATTGCCACCCTTCGGGATTGCCGCCCCGATCAGATCCATGACGTCGACGACGCCGACACCCTGTACGCGTTGCGGACCCTGGCGCGACGCTACCTCGCCCTCCAGGACGAGATCACCGCGCTCGAGGAACGGATGCTGCGGCGCGCCACCCGCGCCAACCCAGCCCTGATGGCCATCAAAGGCGTCGGCCCCGCGGTCGGCGCCCAGCTGCTGATCACCGCCGGCGACAACCCCGACCGGCTACGCACCTCCGCCTCGTTCGCCGCCCTGTGCGGAACGGCGCCGATCCCGGTCTCCTCCGGCCGCACCGACAAACATCGCCTCTCCCGCGGCGGTGACCGGCAAGCCAACGCCGCCCTGCACCACATCGTCAAAGTCCGCATGTCCTACGACCAGAGAACCCGCGCCTACCGCGACACCCGCCTGGCCAACGGGTGGACCACGAAGGAGGTCTTCCGCGCCCTCAAACGCGCCGTCGCACGAGAGATCTTCCACGCCCTGGCCGGCCACACCCTCGCGCCCGACTACTCCGACCTCCGACCCGCACGCCACGCGAAGAACCTCACCCTCACCGCCGCCGCACAACACCTCGGCGTATGGCCCGCCAGAATCGGCGAACTCGAACTCGGCAGACGCCCCAACGACGAACTCGCCACCCGCTACAGAGCCTGGCTCGCCGCCGCCTGAAACTCCCCCTCCCCAAAGGCTTGACACGCAATAGGAGCATCATTGCGACCGGCGAACTTCAGCCGCGCGAAGCCGTAGCCCGCGAGCGAACAGAGCACCATATGGGACGCGATGGCCGTCCCGGAGACGATGACGGTGTTCATGATCCAGCGCAGGACGTCGGACTCGGTGAAGAGCGCCTGCAAGCCGGAGAGAGTCGGGTGCTTCGGCCAGAAGATTGGCGGGAAGGCGCGGATCTCTGCATCCGTCTTCACCGCGGAAAAGAGCATTTGCACCAACGGCATCAAGAAGGCAATCGCCATCGGCGCGAGAATCAAGTGGGCCGGATCGAAGGGCAACCAACCCATCCGACGGCCGGGCTTCCGGCCGTCCGACGCAGCGTCCGCCCGGGCCGTTGGTCGCCCGGGCCCCGGCGGTCGCCGGTGTGGCGCGCACCGTGCTCACTGGCTGTCGGCCAGTTCTTGATCCGCGGCCTGGTTGGCCGCGTCGAGTCCTTCCTTCGGGGTTGCCTGGCCCTGGAGGATGTTGCTCACTCGCTCGCCGAACACCTTCGACAAGCCGGCGTAACCCTTGAGCGTCGGGCAGGGCTTCTTGGCATTCTCGAGGTTGTCGGCGAAGTGCGCGAAACCGGGCAAGGCCTTGTCGGTGTCGATGAAGACCGGTGAGTCCTTCTCGGACGACCGCAGCGGGAGATTCCCCAGAGCGATATTCCACTTCTCGTCCTGGGCCGCGGACGTCAGCCACTCGGTGAACTCATAGGACCAGTAGGCCCGGTTCGCATCGCCTAACGAGGTGACGATCCGCTTGGCCATGCGTGAGCAGCGCGAGGTCGGCGGGCGGGCAGTTGTCGCCGGCTTCGGAGCAGCCCACCCGGGCTTGTCCGGGTGGGCATGGCGACGGGCGGAGTCGTATTCCGCCCACGTGAAAGCCCTTGGGACATAGACAAATTTCAGCCGCGGGTCGGCGCGCAGCCCCTTGGTGACGAAGACCTCGCGATAGAGATCGAGCAGATGCCCCCAGACGCAGTCGTCCCAGATGGGCAGGTGCGCTTCGCCGTCGTAGTCGGGCTTGAAGCCGTGCACGCCACACTCGGTCGCGACCCAGTCGACGCCGCTGGCGGAAAATGCGCATCCAGAAGTCGCCCGGCTCGGCCAGTTGCTGCACGAGTGGTCGAAGCTCCTCTGCTGCGCCTGGCCGACGTCGGTGTAGATCGTCGCGCCCGTGTGCGGCTGCAGTTGCCGCCAGAACTGATCGATCGCCCGCACCAGCACGCCGTCCGGCGCCGACGGGCGTTCGGAGTAGAAACGGAATTGGCGGCCGGCCGCAGCCAGTCCGGCTCACGCCAGTCGATGCCGTCCACGACCGGGCCCGCAGCGCCCGGCAGCGGATAGCGCGGGGCGTCCGGGGCTTGGTCGATGCCTGGCCGTGCGGTCACCGTCGGCGTCGCCGCCGAGCTGGGCGCGCTCGTCGTCGTGGTGGGTCGCGCCGTCGCGCTCACGACGTATGCCGTTCGCTCACTCCCGTGCACGCGGCCAGCCACAAGGCGCAGACACCGGCGATGACGGTCAGGCCACGAGGCAGTTGCATGCTGCGCAGTCTGCGCCGAAGTTGCGTATCATCCGGGCGAATCGCGCAATCACCTTGCGCGACAGCGCAACTCGGTTGTGCGCTCAGTGAGGTTACTTCGGCGGGAGGGAGCGGGCATACGTGACGCCATGATCGACCCAACGGCGCAGGATCGCTTCATCCGCCAATGCCTCCTCGGTCACGCGCAACCACCCGCCCATCGGCCGGCCGCGCATCTCCATCCGCGAGATGACCACATCGTCGACGATGTCGTCGGCCTTCGCGGGGTCGCTGCGAACCATCAATCCGCCATGACCGGCCGCAGCAACCGCCATATGGCCGCCGATCAGAAACGCCAGGCCACCGAACATCTTCTTCTCGGTCAGCCCACTCTCGTCCTGCACCAGTTCGCGAATGCGGTCGGCCAACTCCTCGTCATACGCCATGCGGGAAGTATGCCGCGCACCAAGCCCGCTACCTCGATGCCTCCGCCTGCGGGTCACCCTCCGGCTCACCCTGCGCCTCGCCACCCGTTTTCGCCGGCTCGCCCACCGACTTCGGGGGTCGGGCAGACCGCTCCGGGGGCGGTTCGAAGGTGGCGTCGATACGTTCATACTGCTTGGTCCGCATCATGCGCGCCTGGGCGGCGTATTGCCTCTTGTCGGCGTCGGTGAGCGAGACATTGTCGGTGAACGGAGTCAGCAACGCGCGGGGATAGAGGCGCTTCGCGGACACCGCATTGATCTCGGCACAAACGATGAGGATGACGGCCGCGAGATAGATGAAGGCGAGCAGGCCGAGGACGAAGCCGACCACACCATTGCTGGCGGACGCATCGCGCACGACCCGGCCGACATAGACCACGCCGAAGGTCTGCAGGACCTGCAGCAGCACAGCGGCGACCACCGAGCCGACGATCAAATGGCGCCGCTCGGCCACGCCGACGCCGATGCGATAGGTCAGATACATCACGCCGGCGTTGAGCAGGATCGTCGCGAGCATGACCAGCCACTTGGTGGCGCTGCCGAAGTCGTAGGACGCGGCGATCGTCGCGATGGTCGTTGACGCGGTGACGACGAGCAACCCGAGCGGCACGATCAGCAGACTCCGGCCGCGGGTCAGGATCGGGTTGGGGC
>DLKD01000153.1 GCA_002477755.1 Gordonia sp. UBA7599 | reverse complement strand
CCGGCCAGGTCGGCGGGCAGCGCCGCTGGCACCACGTCGTCGAGGGCGCGGAGTGCGGCAATCGAATCGCCGCCGGTGCCCGGCCAACCGCCACCGGCCTCCTCGACGCGGCGGTACTCGATGTTCCACACCGCCGCACCGCGCTGCGCCAGCAGCCGGGCGATCGCCGTTTCGATGGTCAAGGCGAAGCGCGTGGAGAAGAACCCGCCGTGGATGAGGACGACCAACGGAACCCGCTCGCCCGCGGTGACCGGCTCGTAAAGGTGCCCGAATTGCGACTCGGCGTCGCCGTAGGCGATCCGGTGCCGCTTCAGGGCCGGCCCCGATCGCGCTCCCACCGGTTGGTGAGGACCCCGAGTGCTCCCAGTGCGACAGCGGCCGCGGTCGACGTGCGCAGCACCTGCGGCCCCAGAACCACGGTGTGGGCGCCCAGGGCGGCGAGATCGGTGAGTTCTTCCTCCGACAGCCCGCCCTCGGGTCCGACGACCAGCAACACGTGCGGTGCCACTGCGTATGGCAGGCTCCGGAAGGATTCGCTCCCACTTTCATGCAGAGCAAGCACCACACCGCCCTCATCGACGACGGCGGCGCAGTGCGCGCGCACATCGGTCGTCGATGCCAGATCCGTGACCTCGGGAATCCACGCCCGACGGCTCTGCTTGGCTGCCGTTGCCGCCGTCGCGCGCCACTTGTCCACTCCCTTGGCCGCCTTCGATCCCGTCCAACGCGCCACGGTGCGGGAACTCTGCCACGGCACGATTACGTCGGCGCCTGCCTCGGTCGCCAGCTCGACGACGAGCTCGGACCGCTCAGACTTGGGTAGCGCCTGCACGACGGTGACCAGCGGTTTCGGTCGATCGACGAATCGGTACTCCAGCGCGCGGGCAGTCAGCGCGTCCTTGCCCCTGGTCGCAGTGACCTCGCAGAGCGCCGACGCTCCGCGGCCGTCGCCGAGAGCGATGTGCTCCCCCACGCCGATCCGGGTGACGGTGACGGCGTGGCGCCCCTCCGGGCCGGACAGTTCGGCCACCGAGCCCGCGCCCGGCGCCTCGTCGACCCAGAACAGCGGGGGGCTCATCGTGTGTCCGCCCGCCGTCTCAGCGTCCGGCAAACGCGTTGCGCAGGCGCGAGAACAACCCGCTGCTGGTTCCGGTGGAGGTCGCCGACGCCAACTCGATGGTGTCGCCGGAATGATCGCGGTAGGAGTTGAGCAGCTCCACGGCTCGCGGGTCCAGTTTGGTCGGCACGCTCACCTCCAAGTGGGCGTGCAGGTTGCCGCGCACGCCGCTGTTGACGCGCGGCATGCCGTGGCCGCGGATGGTCACGATCTGACCCGGCTGGGTGCCCGCGGGCACAGTGATGTCGATGCTCTCACCGTCGAGGATGCCGTCGATCGTCAGCGCACCACCGAGCGCGGCATCGGCGAACGGCACGTTGACGGTCACGTGGAGGTCTTCTTTGTCGCGGACGAAGACCTCGTGGCGTTGCTCCCGGATCTCCACGTAGAGATCGCCGGCCGCACCGCCGCCGGGACCGACTTCGCCCTGCCCGGACAACCGCACCCGCATGCCCGTCTCGACGCCTGCCGGGATCTTGACGGTGACGGTGCGCCGTGTGCGCACGCGTCCGTCGCCACCGCACTTGTGACACGGATCGGGGATGACCTCACCGGTCCCGCCGCAGGTCGGGCACGGCCGGACGGTCATGACCTGACCGAGGAATGAGCGTTGCACGGCCTGGATCTCACCGGCCCCGTGGCAGGTGTCGCAGGCCACCGGCTTGGAGTTGCCGTTGGTGCCCGCACCGACACATCCGTCGCACAGGATCGCGGTGTCGACCGTGATCTCCTTGTTGACCCCAGAGGCGCATTCGGCCAGGTCGAGGGTCACGTGGACCAGCGCCGGCTCCCCCGGCTGGACGCGGCTGCGGGGCCCGCGCCCACCGCCGCCGAAGGTGCCGCCGCCGAAGAACTGCTCGAAGATGTCACCGAGTCCGCCGCCGCCGAAGCCGCCGGACCCGGGACCGGCCAGCGGGTCGCCACCGGCGTCGACGATGCGTCGCTTGTTGGGGTCGCTGAGCACCTCGTAGGCGGTGGTGACCTCCTTGAACCGGTCCTCTTCATCGGGGTTCAGATCCGGGTGGAGCTCACGCGCCAGTCGGCGGTATGCGCGCTTGATCTCCTGGTCGTCCGCCCCCCGGCTCACGCCCAGGATGCCGTAGTAATCACGTGCCACTTGCTGCTTCTATCCTCAATCGATTTCTGGTACCGGCGGCGCCGACGCTCTCCTGGTCAGGGGGCTCAGCGCTCAGCCAGAACCTCTCCAACGTACTTGGCCACCGCGGCCACCGACGCGATGGTGTTCGGGTAGTCCATCCTCGTGGGGCCGAGGACGCCGACACTGCCGAAAACGGTTCCGCTGGCACCGTACGCGGTCGAGACCACCGATGCACCCCGCAGATTGTCCGACTTCGTCTCGTGACCGATCTGCACGGTGACGCCGCCGGTGCGCCGCGTCCGTGTCAACAGCTTGAGCACCACGACTTGTTCCTCGAGTGCTTCCAGCACCGAGTCCATGCCCCCGCTGTCGGGGGAGAAATCGGCCGCGGCCCTGGCCAGGTTCGAGGTACCGCCGAGCACGAGCCGGTCGGCCTCACGCTCCACAAGCGTCTCCACCAGTACCGCGGCAATGGCGAGGACGATGTCGGAGATGGTGTCGGGAGCGGCATTGGCGACGTCGGCGACGGCCGCTGACGCGTCGACGAGCCGCTTCCCGTCGAGGGCCCCGGCGAAGATGTCGCGCAGCGTCACCACGTCGTCGTCGGAGACGTCGCGGCTCAGCGCGACCATGCGTTGTTCGACGCGGCCACTGTCGGTGATCACGACGAGCAGCAGTCGCGACGGTGTCAGCGCCACCAACTCGACGTGGCGCACTGTCGCCGTCGACAGCACCGGGTACTGGATGACCGCGACCTGGCGGGTCAGCTCGGCGAGGAGTCGGACCGATCGCCGCAGCACGTCGTCGAGATCGACGCTGGAATCGAGGACCGACATGATCGCGCGGCGCTCGGCCTTCGACAGCGGCTTGACCTCGCTGATCCGATCGACGAAAAGGCGATATCCCTTGTCGGTGGGGACTCGTCCGGAACTCGTGTGGGGCTGGGCGATGTATCCCTCGGCCTCCAGCACGGCCATATCGTTGCGGACCGTGGCACTGGAAACGCCGAGTTGGTGGCGCTCGACGAGGGCCTTCGAGCCGATCGGCTCCTGGGTGGCAACGTAGTCGGTGACGATGGCGCGCAGGACGTCAAAGCGGCGGTCGTCCGTCGACGTCACTTCGCGTCCTCCTCCGAGCCGTTTGTCCTCGCGCAGGCACCTCGCACGTGCACTATGGTCTGCGTACGACGCCCATTCTAGGCGTAACTTCCAGGCGATCGGTGGGGCGATGATCTTCAAGGCGGTGCGTGACGGGAAGCCCTATCCCGAGCACCGGCTTTCGCCCCGCAGTTGGGCTACGATCCCGCCCCGGCAGTTCCGGCTCGACCAGCTCACGACGGTGACGACGGTTCTGGCGCTGGACAAGCTCCTATCGGAGGACTCCACTTTCTACGGGGATCTGTTCTCCCACGTCGTGAAGTGGAAGGGCGAGATCTACCTGGAGGACGGCCTGCACCGGGCCGTGCGCAGCGCCCTGCGGAACCGGCCGATCATCCATGCCCGACTTCTCGACCTCGACGCGGTCGACCTCACGCCCGGCGCACCATCGATCGATCAGCAGGTGGCCGAGGCCGATAGTCGGCCCGCCGCGGCGCGCCACCGCGCCCCCTGACCGCACAGACCACGAAACCCGCCGACACCATTGGCCGACGGGTTCCGTGGGTGTACGCGATTAGGTGATCGGGCACCAGTTGATTACCGCCGAGCCCGGCGTCGGAATCGGAATGCAGATGACGATCGAGCCCTTGGCGAGCTGCGGGTTCGATTCCGTTGCTGCGATCGCCGTCGGGGCTGCGACGGCGCTGATTGCGAGGGCGCAACCCGCGGCAGCAACAAGAGCAGAGATTCCACGCTTCATGATTTCCTCCTGAGTGAATGCCGGGATTGTTGATCTTGCATCCATCAGGGTAGGCGCGCGCGGATCATTGAGGCGCGAAAAGACGCGCCGGGCGTGTCATCAAGCGCAGAGCTTGAGGTTCACCCCGAGAACGGTGATGTCGAAGATGCAGTAGTTGAGCGAGCCCACCGTGGTAGCCGGAGGCGTGGCGGCCGGCTCGGGGGCGGCGATTGCCGCGGGGGCGGCGAGGGCACTGACGGCCAACGCACCACCGGCCAGAGCGACTGCTACTGAGTGCCGAAGCTTCATGATTCCTCCTCATTGGATTGCCGATCTGCAACCAATTCCGAGGGTACCGGAGCCAGACAGACACCAGCGGCTGGCGCGGTCGCCGTGTCGGCGAAGTGCGAATCGCACAGCCGACGGCGAACCGGGCCAGCCGCTCAGTCAGGTGCCGGGTCTGTCCTCTAGAAGCAGAACTTGAAGTCGGCCGAAAGGACCGACATGTCGAACAGACAGATGTTCATGGAGCCCTCGGTGAGGACCGGAGTCGGCTCGGGTGCCGCGCTAGCTGCGGGGGCGGCGGCTGCGCCGATGGCCAATGCGCCGGCAACGACAGCAAATCCGACGGAAAGTCGACGTTTCATGATTCCTCCTGTGAATTCCCTCACACGATTGGTGAAGCTGCTTCAACCTAACGCGCAGATTTGCCCGAATCCGCATTGGAGACCGACCCGCAGTGAACCTGTTACCGCTCGCGACGGTCCTGTTATCGAAGTGACACCATTTGACAGGAGTTACGACAGTTATCAGGAGTGACAGATACCCCCGGTCGATAAATCAGCCGGAGAGGATGTCCCGGACCACACCGTCGGCGAGGAGCCGCCCCCGGTCGGTGAGCACGAACGATCCGCCGACGGCGTCGAGCAGCCCTGACCGCACAGCCTGCTGAGCTCGGCTGCGCTCGCCGTCGTTGAGTTCGACCTCGGACAGTCCCGTACGCATCCGCAGCCGCAACATGACGGTTTCGGCGTGCCGGTCTTGTTCGGTCAGCCCCTCCCAGTCCTGGCCGGGCCAGTTCCCCTCGGCCAACTCTGCGGCGTACCTCGCGGGGTGCTTGCGGTTCCACCAACGCGCGCCGGCGACGTGGGAGTGCGCCCCCGGCCCGATCCCCCACCAGTCGTCGCTGCGCCAATACGCCTCGTTGTGCCGGCATGCGCCGTCGTCGCCGCGTGCCCAGTTCGACACCTCGTACCACTGCAGACCCGCTGCCGACAGCCGCTCGTCAATGCGCTCGTAGCGCGCCGCCAAGACGTCGTCGTCGGGCTCGGCCAACTCCCCGCGGCGCACTTTGCGGGCGAACGCGGTGCCATCCTCGACGATGAGTGCGTACGCCGAGACGTGGTCGACCGGTGCGGCGAGTACCGCGTCGAGCGTGGCGTCGAGATCGGCGTCGGACTCGCCCGGGGTGCCGTAGATGACGTCGAGGTTCACATGGTCGAAGCCGGCCTCGGCCGCCTCCCGGGCTGCAGCCGCCGCTCGCCCCGGCGTGTGTGTGCGCTCCAGGACTGCCAGTACGTGCGCCGAGGCCGACTGCATTCCCAGCGACACCCGCGTGTACCCGGCCTCACGGATACGCGCGAAGAACTGCGGGGAGGTCGACTCGGGGTTCGACTCGGTGGTGACCTCGGCATTCGGCAGCAGGTCAAAGGAAGTGCCTACAGCGTCGAGGAGCGCGGCTAGCCCATCCCCACCGAGCAGTGACGGGGTTCCGCCACCGACGAACACCGTCGACACCGGCCGTCCACCCAAGAGCGAGGCCGCACCGTCGAGCTCCTGGCGCACCGCCTCCAACCACGACTGAGGCGACGACGATGAGCCCAGTTCACCGGCGGTGTAGGTGTTGAAGTCGCAG
>DLKD01000059.1 GCA_002477755.1 Gordonia sp. UBA7599 | reverse complement strand
TAGTTCGAGAACTTGTAGCCGCGGCGGTAATCGAACTTGTCCACCGCCTTCATCAGGCCGATGTTTCCCTCCTGGATCAGGTCCAGGAAAGCCATGCCGCGGCCGGTGTAGCGCTTGGCCAGTGAGACGACCAGGCGCAGGTTGGCCTCCAAGAGGTGGTTCTTGGCCTTCGTGCCGTCGTAGGCGACCTCGCGCAGCGCCCGTCGCTGCGGCATCGACACCTTTTCGCCGGAGGCCTGCATCCGGGCGAGCAGTTCGGCGGCGTAGAGGCCGGCCTCGATCCGCTTGGCCAGGGCCACCTCTTCCTCTGCGTTGAGCAGCGCGACCTTGCCGATCTGCTTCAGGTAGGCGCGGACCGAGTCGGCCGAGGCGGTGAGCTCGGCGTCCTTGCGCGCCTGGCGCAGGGCTTCGGACTCCTCTTCGTCCCAGACGAAGTCGCCGGACTCCTTGCCGTCCTTGGACTCGTCCTTCTTCTCCTCGTCGCCCGCGTCCTCCGCGTCGTCGGCGTCCGCCTCAGTGCCCTCCTGCGCGTCGCCGCCGGCGATGTCGACCTCGAGGTCGTTGAGATCGACGTCGGTGTCCTCGATGTCGTCGATCGAGTCGGGGCCGTCCTCGAGCTCCGCCTCGTCACCCTGGACTTGCGGATCCTCGGGCGCGGTGACGTCTGCCCCGGCCTTCTTAGCGGCGGCCTTCTTGGCGGCTGCCTTGGCGGGTGCGGCCTTCTTGGCAGCAGCCTTGGCGGGTGCGGCCTTCTTGGCGGGCGCGGCCTTCTTCGCCGCTGCCTTAGCGGGTGCGGCCTTCTTGGCGGCTGCCTTGGCGGGTGCGGCCTTCTTGGCGGGAGCCTTCTTGGCAGGAGCGGGTGCCGCCTCCGCCGCGGTGTCCTGCGCATCGTCCGCGGTCTTCGTCGAGGCCGCCTTCCGCACCGTCTTGGATGCGACGGCGGTCAGCTTCTTGGCCGTGCTCGCCGCCTTGCCGGCCGCGGTCTTCTTCTCTGTTGCGGACGTGCGCGCGGTGGTCTTGGGGGCAGCCACGGGCAACCTTTCGAATTCGCAGAGGGGCAGCGTCGCAGTGCGGGGCTGCTGCCGGTTACGGCATACGGCCCGCGGGCTTGGGCGACGCGCATGGTGGGTCTGGGTGGTCACGCCCGGTCGATCGGCCGTCGCAACGTGTTCCATTGTAACGAAACACTCAGGTTTGATCGGTAACCACCAGGTCAGAAGCGGTGTGTCAGGGGCGCATCCCGGCTTCTGCAGCCATCGCCGCACCGACGATGCCAGCCGTGTTGCGCAGGTTCGCGGGAACCACGGGAGTGGAGTTGGTCAGCAAGGGGGTCCACTTGTGTGCCTTGCGGCTGATCCCCCCACCGACGATGAACAGCGCCGGGGAGAAGAGCATCTCGTACTCGGCGAGCACCCGGGACAGCTTGCCCGCCCAGTGCTTGTAGGACCACTCGTTGACCTCCTTGGCCCGCGAGGACGCCTGCGCCTCGGCTTCCTCGCCGTCGACCTGCAGGTGCCCCAGCTCGGTGTTGGGGAGCAGTTGGCCGCCGGGCAGCAGCACTGCCGACCCGATGCCCGTTCCCAGGGTCAGCATGATGATCACGCCGTCGACGGCGTCGTCATTCGTCCCGTATTCGACTTCGGCCAATCCGGCGGCGTCGGCGTCGTTGAGCACCGACAGCGCCGGTGACGACAAGTGCCTACCGAACAACTCGTAGGGGTCGATGCCGATCCAGGCCTTGTCGATGTTGGCCGCCGAGCGCACGATGCGGCCCGCGACGACCGAGGGGAGCGTGATCCCGACGCGCCCGGTCCATCCGAAATGGTCGACGATCTGCGCTACGGTGGCCGCCACCGCATCGGGGGTCGCCGGCTGTGGCGTGGTGATCTTGAATCGGTCGCCCACGAGTTCGCCGGTCTTCAGGTCGACGATTCCGCCCTTGACTCCGGAACCGCCCACGTCCACCCCGAATCCGTACCGTGGATCGGCGGCGTCGACGGTGATGACGACCGGCTCAGCGTCGTTTGCGGGAGATGCGGGGGCGGGGTGATCAGCGGACATGGAATCGGCCTCTCGGGTGCGCGGCGGTGGTCGGACGGCGATGGGCCAAGGCTATCGGGGACAATGGTCCGGTGACGACGCCTCCCGAAAAACGACCGAACCTGATCGACGAGCACGCGGCTGAACTGGTCGAGGTCGCCATCGAGGTCGCGCAGCGTGCGGCGGCACACGTGCGGGTGCGGCGTCCGGAACTCTTCGGTGCCGCCTCACCGCCGGCGGCGGATGCAATCCGGACGAAGTCGGCGCCCACCGATCCGGTGACCGTCGCCGACACCGAGGCTGAGGAGGTAATCCGCGCCGAGCTGGCCCGTTTGCGCCCCGGTGACGACGTTCTCGGTGAGGAGGGCGGCGGATCCCGCGAGGTCCCTTCGGGTATCCGGTGGGTGGTCGACCCGATCGATGGCACGGTCAACTTCCTCTACGGCATCCCGGCCTACGCGGTGTCGGTCGCTGCGCAGATCGATGGGCGCTCGGTCGCCGGTGCGGTCGTCGACGTCGCGCGCGAACGGACCTACCACGCGGCCGCGGGATGGGGCGCCTTCGTGACCGATGCGCACGGCACCGTCGCGCTGCACGCGAGCGCCGCGGCTGATCCGGCACTCGCACTGGTTGCCACCGGTTTTGCGTACTCGGCGCAGCGGCGGCGCGAGCAGGCGCGGATCCTTGGGGAACTGTTGCCGCAGGTGCGCGACATCCGGCGGATCGGTGCCGCTGCACTCGACCTGTGCCTGGTTGCCGAAGGGGCGGTGGATGCCCACTACGAACACGGTCTGTCGCCGTGGGATTGGGCCGCGGGCGGGCTGATCGCCGCAGAGGCCGGCGCTTTGGTCATCACCCCGCCGGCCGGATCGCGTTCGGACGCCGGTGAAGTGACCGTCGCCATCGCGCCGGCACTGGCGGCATCGCTGCGCGCCTTGCTCGACGATTGCGGCGCACTGGACCCGCTCCCGATCTGACCCGCTCCCGATCTGACCCGCTCCCGATCTGACGCGGGAGTATCCGGCGGGTCCCGTGCGGGCCGGGGTCAGCATTTGCCGGAGTGGACCGCCTTGATCAATGCAGGGTCGACACCGGTCTTCGGGTTGCGCGGATCCGCCGACCGCAGGGCTTCCAACGCCGCCTGGGCGTCGGCAGAGCGCTCGGTCCCCGTGAAGTATTCGCCGAGCGCCAAGTCGACGTCGGTCCCTTGGCGCCCGTCGATGACCAGCTGCGCGCAGGGGACGGCCAACCATAGGGCAGCTGCGCTGGCCTTCCCGCCTTCGCCGAACCGAATCTGGCCGACGCAGTTCATATCGCGATTCGGATAGAGGGGGTCGTCGCCGACTGGATTGTTCTGCGTGGGGGAGAAGCCCTGGTTCATCAGCTCATCAGCGACCGATTGTGCTTTGCCGCGCTGATTCGACGCGTTGAGGACGCGGACACCGAAGGTGGCCAGTGCCGCCGGCGCGACGTCGAGCATGTCGTCGCGGCTCATCGCCGTGAGTTTCGGCGCCGGGGCGGGCGCCGGGCCCGCCGGTGTCGGAGCGGCGGATGGGTCGGGAGTGGCCACCGAAGGTTGGTTGCAGTCGATCGGCACACGCGAGGAATCCCCGCCGGTCAGCGCGACGGACCAGACGAGCAGCCCCAGGGCGGCCAGGATGGCCGCGGCGATGATGGCGGGGGTCGGGACGCGCCGTCGGAACGGTCGGCCGTTGTGGTCCTTCGAGTAGCCGTTGGTGATTGAGGCGACCACGCGCCCGCCTTCCTGCTCGTCCCGGTCCGTCCTGGTGCGCCCACGGCATCGTGCGCGTGGGCCGCACCCCATCCTGCGAACACTGTAGCCGGGCCTCCCCGGCGGGGCGGGCACGCCGCGAGGTGAGCCGTCATTGACTTTCGGTCGGTGCCGCGCTAAATTGCGGCTGCCTCAAACAGCCAAAGCCCGTTTGACCACCGCCCTACTGTGATCGAAATCACATCCGATTCGAACCGGTACCGGGCAACAAAACCGGACTGTGCAACGTTGGAAGCGACACCGGCACGGGTCCGCTCGCATCGCCTGGAACGCTATGCACGACGTTGTGCACGATCGGGCCTACGACGCGGACGCGCCGCCGCGCCGGACCAGGGGCAGGCGCACAGGACTAACAGGGGAGAGGAAGCAGGACAATGGCCACCGACTACGACGCACCGCGACGTACCGAATCCGACGACATCAGCGAGGACTCGCTGGAGGAACTGAAGGCTCGCCGCAGCGAAGCACAGGCGGCGTCGGTCGATGTCGATGAGGTGGAGACCGCCGAGTCGTTCGAGCTGCCCGGGGCGGACCTGTCCGGCGAGGAGCTCTCGGTCCGGGTGGTCCCGAAACAGGCTGACGAGTTCACCTGTACCCGCTGCTTCCTCGTCTACCACCGCAGCCGCCTCGCGCGCGAAAAGGGCAACGAGCGCATCTGCGTCGACTGCGCGTAGCCGCCGTCGCGGCGCTACGCCGATTCGACCGCCGGCCCTGCCTCGCGCGGCACGGTTCGCGTTCGTTTGCGGCGCAGCAGCACTTTGCGCGACCCGTCCGGATAGAGCCGGGTCCGTTTCAGCTCCCAACCCCCGAATTCGGCCTGGATCGCCAGGCGCATCGCCGCGTTGATGCGCGTCACCTCCGGCGGCAGCCGCAAGACCATCGCCTCGAGGTCTTCGCCCTCCTGAAGCTCCCAGCCTGGCGGTAGCCGTCGAGTGCGCTCCCCGGGCGGGCGCTGTGCGTCGGAGGCGCCGTTATCGCCGGACAACGCGCTGCAGCCCGTCGCCGACCGCCGACAGCACGAACACGGCCCCGGAATCCGGGTCGACGGCGATGTTGTCGGGTTGGCGGACCGTGGTGAACGCGGCCCGTTCCCGGGGCTCTCCGGTGGACAGGTCGAATCCGACGACCCGGTTGGCAGCCGTCTGTGACACCCAGAGCAGGTTGGCGCGGTCGTCGTAGGCGAGCCCGTAGGGGCCGTCGGCCAGCGGGAAGCGGAACCGCATGATCAATGGGTCGCCGTAGAAGCCGAGAATCTGGCGGTCGCGCGGATTGGCCACCAGGAAGCGCCCGAAGTGGTCGGCGACCAGCGTCGTCGCTCCGTTGCCGGCGCGCAGCGCGGCCCCGCGGTCGCCGGCGTCGGGGTCGACGGTGGTGACGAGCGACTGTGCCCGGTCTAACACGACGATCTGGCGCCGGCCGTCGCGACGTGCGACGGCGACCTGGTCCACCCGCACGAGACCGCCGACGTCGTGGGTCTGCACCAGCGACGAAGACAGGACCAGCAGGTGTCCGTGCTCGGTGCCGACGAAAACCTCGCCGTCGTCGACGGCCACCGCCAGGCCGGGGCGGGCCAGCGCGGCTACCGTCGTCGTCCCCGTCGCAGAGATGCGCACCACCGATGCTGGACCGACGGCGACGAAGCCGTCCCCGTCGGCGGCGATGGCCCGCACCTGCGGACTGGCGACGACCCGCGGCGGTCGAGACGGGTCGGCTGCGTCGAACAGTGACACCGACCGTCCGTCGCGTGCGATCGCAGCCACGGTGGCACCCGGCCCCCGGGTCAGAGCCAGCGCGGTGCCCAGCCCCGGTGCGGGCACGACGGTGCCCGTGGCCGGGGCGGTGACCGGTGGGGCCGACAACGGTGTCGCCGGCGTCACCGTCGGCACGTCGGGGCGGCCGTGTTGGTTGCCCGAGCCACAGCCCGCGAGTCCGACGATGAGGACGGCGGTCGCGGCGGCGACGACGGCACGGGTGGGGTGGCGGGACGGCATGCCGACTATCTTGCCAGCCGCCCGTGAGTAGGATTGCCCGTCGTGGTTGACATGACATGGCTGCAAACCGTGGTGCTGAGCGTGGTCCAGGGACTCACGGAGTTTCTGCCCATCTCGTCGTCGGGACACCTGCTCATCGTGTCGCGGCTGTTCTGGGACACCGATGCGGGGGCTTCGTTCACCGCTGTCTCGCAATTGGGCACGGAGCTGGCCGTCCTCGTGTACTTCGCCAAGGACATCTGGCGCGTCGTCCTCGCCTGGTTCGCGGGCCTGCGCAACAGCGATGCCCGCGGAGCCGACTACCGCATCGGCTGGGCCGTCATTGTCGCGACGATCCCCATCGGCATCGTCGGCTTCGCCTTCAAGGATCTGATCCGCGACGACGTGCGCACGAACATGTACCTCACGGCATCGGTGCTCATCGCCTTCTCCGGAGTCTTCTGGCTTGCCGAGCGCTACGGCACACAGCAGCGTTCGCTCGAGCAGGTGACGATGCGCGATGCGATCACGATGGGTTTGGCGCAGTGTCTGGCGCTCATCCCCGGCGTCTCCCGGTCGGGTGCGTCGGCCAGTGCCGGATTGTTCGTCGGGCTTGACCGCGAAGCCGCATTCCGGCTGTCTTTCCTGCTCGCCATCCCGGCGGTCTTCGGTGCCGGATTGTTCAGCCTGCCCGACGCCTTCCACCCCAGCGGGGTGGGCCTGGCAGCTAGCGGCCCGCAGCTGCTGGTGTCGGTGGCCATCGCCTTCGTGGTCGGTTATGCCGCTATCGCCTGGCTCCTGAAGTTCGTCTCCCACCATTCGCTCAACTGGTTCGGCGTGTATCGGGTGGCGCTGGGCGTGGTGCTGCTGATCCTCCTGGGCACCGGCGTCGTCGCCAGCGGTCCGCTCCCTGCGGCCTGATTGCCCCGCCCGTAAGCTGATCCCATGGCGGTCATCCTGGTGCGGCACGGGCGATCCACGGCGAATACAGCGGCGGTGCTCGCCGGACGCAGCCCGGGAATCGGGCTCGACGAGGTGGGGCGCGATCAGGCCGCGCAGCTCCCGGCGCGTCTGGGCGAGCGGGGCGCCGACCTCGTCGCCATCGCCCGCTCCCCGTTGCAGCGGTGCGCCGAAACGGTCGCGCCGCTGGTCGACGGCCTGACCGGGGTACCGCAGGTGATCGTCGACGGTCTCACCGAAGTCGACTACGGGGAATGGACGAACCGGCCGTTGCGCGAACTCGTCAAAGAACCGTTGTGGCAGACGGTGCAGCGCCAGCCCAGCGCCGCGGTCTTCCCCGGCGGCGAAGCCATGTCGGCGATGGCGAACCGGGCGGTGACCACCGTGCGCGAACTCGACGCCCAGTACGGCGGTGAGGACGGCACCGGCCTATGGGTCGCTTGCACGCACGGCGACATCATCAAGGCCGTCATCGCCGACGCCATGGGCCTGCACCTCGACGGATTTCAGCGCATCGTCGTCGAGCCGGCGTCGATGTCGGTGATCCGCTATCACCCGCGCCAGACCTATGTGCACACCGTGAACAACACCGCACACCTGTCCCTCCCGGCGCGCGACGCGGCGCTGGCAGGGGCCGTCGGCGGCGCGACCGGGGCGGGAGGGCGCTGATATGTCGCGCTCGATCCATGTGTTCCGCAGCCCCGACCGGTTCATCTCCGGGACGGTGGGCGAGCCCGGTGACCGCACGTTCTACGTGCAGGCTGTCCACGCCAGCCGCGTCGTATCGGTGCAGGTGGAGAAGCAGCAGGTGGCGATCCTCGCCGACCGCATCGACGCCCTCCTCGACGAGGTGGCCCGTCGTTTCGCCACGCCAATCCCGCCGGCCACCGGCGAGGTGGACGACCTGCAACCGCTCGTCATGCCGATCGACACCGAGTTCCGCGTCGGCACGATGGGACTGGGCTGGGACGCGAATGAGAACTCGGTGGTCGTCGAACTGCTCGCGGTGACCGAGGAGTCGCTCGACGAGAGCATCGTCCTCGACGACCGCGACGACGGCCCGGACGCTTTGCGGGTGTTCCTCACCACCGAGGCGGCGCGCGGGTTCGCCGCCCGGGCCGAGGCGATCGTGTCCGCGGGCCGCCCGCCGTGCCCGCTGTGTTCGGAGCCACTCGATCCCGACGGTCACCTGTGCGTGCGCACCAACGGTTACAAGCGCGAACCGCTGGCCCTGGAGCCGTATGACTTCGATCTCGGCGCAGACGGCGACAGTGGCGGTGACGTCAACGACGAGCCGGAGTAGCCGATGACCGACGCGGGCGGGAACGACGTCATCGACGCGTTGGCGCACGGGGAGTTGGAGGTCCTCGGCCGGATTCCCCATGCCAGCAACGTCACGCTGGTCGCGACGGCCACCTGCGCCGACGGCAATCCGGTGCGGTGCGTCTACAAACCGGTCAGCGGCGAGGCTCCACTGTGGGACTTTCCGGATGGCACACTGGCCGGGCGCGAGGTCGCCGCCTATCTTGTGTGCGCCGATCTCGGGTGGGACACGGTGCCACACACGGTGTTCCGGGCTTCGGGACCGCTCGGTGAGGGCATGGTGCAACGCTGGGTCGACGTGGTCGACCCGGTCGACCCCGGAGGGCAGTCGGGTCCGGAGCTGGTCGACCTGTGCGGCCCGGATGCGGTACTGGCGGACTACTTCCCGATCGTGTCGGGCTTCGACGGGCGCGGCGACGAAGTCGTCCTGGTCCACGCCGATGACCCGCGACTGCAGCGGATGGCAGTCCTCGACGTGCTGCTCAACAACGCCGACCGCAAGGGCGGCCACATCCTGGCCGGGGTCGACGGTGTGGTGTACGGCATCGACCACGGCATCTGCCTGCACACCCACGACAAACTGCGCACCGTGCTGTGGGGCTGGGCCGGATCGGCGGTCCCCGGCGGCCTTCTCGCCGACGTCGACGCGTTCGCGCAACGGCTGGCCGACCCCCACGGGGAGCTGGCGGCCGGGTTGCGCGGGTTGATCACCGCCGACGAGGTGGCGGCCCTGCTCAACCGCGCCCGCCGGTTGGTCGACGACCCGGAGTTGCCGTCGCCGCCGGATCATCGACCTATTCCGTGGCCGCCGTTCTGAGTCCTCCTGCGGACACCTAAGCTGGCGGGCATGCAGTCGTGGTCACCGCCGGCAGTGCCGCAGCTCGCCGGAGCGCCCCCAGCCCTCCGCCTGTACGACACCTCGGCCCGCCAGGTGCTCCCGGTCGCGCCCGGGAAAACAGCGACGATGTATGTCTGCGGCATCACCCCCTACGACGCGACCCACCTCGGCCACGCCGCCACCTACCTCACCTTCGACCTCGTCAACCGGTTGCTGCGCGACGCCGGACACGAGGTCGTCTACGTGCAGAACGTGACCGACGTCGACGATCCGCTCTTCGAGCGGGCGCAGCGCGACGGCGTGGATTGGCGCGACCTGGGCGCTCGTGAGATTGCACTGTTCCGCGACGACATGGCGGGACTGCGGGTGCTGCCGCCCCAGGAGTACGTGGGCGCCGTGGAATCTGTCGGCGAGGTCGTCGAGATGGTCGGGCGCCTACTCGAGTCCGGAGCGGCCTACATCGTCGATGACGCCGAGTATCCCGACGTCTACTACCGGATCGATGCCACCGAGCAGTTCGGCTACGAGTCGGGCTACGACCGGCCGACGATGGAGATGTTCTTCGCGCAGCGGGGCGGGGATCCCGACCGTCCGGGCAAACGCGACCGTCTCGACGCGCTGCTGTGGCGCGCCCGGCGCGACGGCGAGCCGTCGTGGCCGGCGCCGTTCGGCGACGGACGGCCCGGGTGGCACATCGAATGCTCGGCCATCGCGCTGAACCGCCTGGGTGCCGGGTTCGACATCCAGGGCGGCGGCAACGACTTGATCTTCCCGCACCACGAGTTCTCCGCCGCCCATGCCGAGGCGCTCACCGGCGTCCGCCGCTTCGCCCGGCACTACGTGCACACCGGGATGATGGGGTTGGACGGGGAGAAGATGTCCAAGAGCCTGGGCAACCTGGTGTTCGTGCACAAGCTGCGCGAGGCCGGTGTCGATCCCGGTGCGGTGCGCCTGGCACTGGGGGCCCAGCACTACCGCGCCGACCGGATGTGGACCGATGCGGTGCTCGAGGAGGCCGTCGCCCGTCTGAACCGCTGGCGCGCCGCGGTGGCGACCGGGACGGGCCCCGACGCCGCGCCGGTCATCGAGCGGGTGCGCGCGCACCTGGCCGACGACTTGGACACGCCGAAGGCCCTGGCGGCGATCGACGGGTGGGTCGCCGATGTCGAACTGGGCCTTGGGAGCGACTCGTCGGGTGCGGCCGACGTGGTGGCGGCGGTCGACGCGCTACTCGGCGTCGACCTGCGCTAAGGTCCGAACCGTGGCACAGGTGAAGCGCATCCCGACTGACACCTCCGAGGGGGTGTGGACAGTGGTGACCCGGACATCGACCTACCTCCTCGACTTCGGTGAGATGACGCTGTTGCGCGCGCCCGGCGTCGGCAGCAGCAGTGATGGTGCGTGGGAGATCAGTGAGTTGCGGCGCGACTCCGAGGACATCCCGCTGTTGGGCGTCAAGGTGTGCACGGTGGGGGAGTCGGCCCAGTTCTGGGTACGCGCCGTCGATGACCCGGATGTCCGGACGTGGCGCATCACGACGCCGGTCGTGTCCATCGAGCGGATCGGCTGACCCGACCCCCGCGGGGCCCGGACGGTCGGAAACTAGCCGGCGTCGGGGTTGCGGCGCCGCAGGTAGCGCTCGAAATCTGCGGCGAGCTGCTCACCGTCGATCTCCGGCAGCGTCTCCGGATCCGTCGCCGCCGCATCGTCGTTCTCCTCGAGCTGGCGGATGTACTCGGCCATATCCTCGTCGTCGGAGGTCATCTCGTCGACGGTGCGCTCCCACGCCGCCGCGCGCTCGGGCAGTTGGTCCATCGGGATCTCGAGGTCGAGGACGTCTTCGAGTCGGCGCAGCAGTGCCAGTGTCGCCTTTGGATTCGGTGAGGACGAAAGGTAGTGCGGGACGGCGGCCCAGAGCGACACCGACGGGATCCCAGCGGCGACGAGGCCGTCCTGCAGCACGCCGGTGATCCCCGTCGGTCCCTGGTACCGCGACTCGGCAAGCCGGTACTGCTTGGCCGCCTCACTGCTGTGCGCCGAACCGGAGATCGACACGGGGCGCGTGTGGGGTACATCGGCCATCATCGACCCCAGCATCACCGCCGAGGTGACACCGGCGATCTCGGCGATCTCGGCTATCTCCGCGACGAAGGCCCGCCAGCGGAAGTTGGGCTCGATGCCCTTGACCAGCACCAGGTCATGGTCGGCGCCCGGCGGCGAGCAGTAGGAGAACGTCGTCGTCGGCCACTCCAGGCGCCGGCTGACCCCGTCGATCAGGTGGACCGTCGGCCGACTCACCTGGAAGTCGTAGTAATCGTCGGGGGTGATCTCGCAGGCCTGCTCGGCATTCCAGAACAGCTCGAGGTGCTCGACCGCACCTGTGGCGGCCTCGCCCGCATCGTTCCAGCCCTCGAATGCGGCCACCAGCACGGGGCTGCGCAATTGCGACAGCGTGACGGGGTGATCGGGGGTCATAGGACCAGCCTACGGTGGAGCGCTGCGGGCGGGCGAATACTCTGGTGGACATGAATTCGGTGTCTATCGGCGTGCCCGCCTACGATTCGACGCTGCTGTCGGCCATGTCGCAGCGCGTCCTGATCGGTGACGGCGCGATGGGCACGATGCTGCAGGCGGCGGATCTGACGCTCGACGACTTTCTCGGTCTCGAGGGCTGCAACGAGATCCTCAACGAGACTCGCCCCGATGTGCTGGCCCACATCCACCGGTCGTACTTCGAAGCAGGTGCGGATCTCGTCGAGACCAACACCTTTGGGTGCAACCTTTCGAACCTCGGCGACTACGACATCGCCGACCGCATCACCGATCTGGCCTACCGTGGAACGGCGATCGCGCGCGGCGTCGCCGACGAGATGGGCAAGACGGCCTCGGGCACCGATCGCTTCGTGCTGGGCTCCATCGGGCCGGGCACCAAGCTGCCCAGCCTGGGGCACACGACGTTCGCGGTGCTGCGCGACGCCTACCAGCAGTGTGCGACGGGAATGCTCGACGGCGGTGCCGACGGCATCCTCATCGAGACCGCCCAAGACCTGCTGCAGGTGAAAGCTGCCGCCGTCGCATGCCGGCGGGCCATGGCGCAGGTCGGCCGACACATTCCGATCCTGGTGCACGTGACGGTCGAGACGACCGGGACCATGCTCCTGGGCTCGGAGATCGGCGCGGCACTGACCGCGCTGGAACCGCTGGGCATCGACGTCATCGGGCTGAACTGTGCGACCGGTCCGGCCGAGATGAGCGAGCACCTGCGCTACCTGTCGCGTCACGCACGGATCCCGGTGTCGGTGATGCCCAACGCGGGTCTGCCGGTGCTCGGTCCGAAGGGGGCCGAGTATCCGCTGACCCCGGAGGAGCTGGCCGTCGCGCTGAGCGGCTTCGTCACCGAGTACGGGCTGTCGATGGTCGGCGGCTGCTGTGGCACGACGCCCGAGCACATCCGACAGGTCGCCGATGCGGTCGCCGCGGTGGAGCGCGCCCCGCGCGATCCGCAACATGAATCGGCGACGTCGTCGCTGTATACGTCGGTGCCCTTCGACCAGGACGCCAGCTTCCTGGTGATCGGGGAGCGGACCAACTCCAACGGGTCCAAGGCGTTCCGCGAGGCGATGATCGCGCAGGACTACCAGCACTGCCTCGACGTCGCCAAGGAGCAGACGCGCGACGGTGCGCACATGCTCGACCTCAACGTCGACTACGTCGGCCGTGACGGGGCGCTGGACATGACGGCGCTGGCCACACGGTTTGCGACGGCCTCGACGCTACCGATCATGATCGACTCCACCGAGCCCGATGTGATCGAGGCCGGTCTGGAAGCACTCGGCGGGCGCTGCGCGGTCAACTCGGTCAACTTCGAGGATGGCGACGGCCCCGGGTCGCGCTACCAGCGGATCATGGCGCTCGCCGTCGAACACGGCGCCGCGGTCGTGGCGCTGACCATCGATGAAGAGGGGCAGGCGCGCACCGCCGACCACAAGGTGCGTATCGCCGAGCGCCTGATCGCCGACCTGACGGGCCAGTGGGGCCTGTCCGAAGAGGACATCATCGTCGACGCGTTGACGTTCCCGATCTCCACCGGCCAGGAAGAGGTGCGCCGCGACGGCATCGAGACGATCGAGGCGATCCGCCGGCTCAAGGAGGCGCATCCGTCGCTGCACTTCACCCTGGGCATTTCGAACATCTCGTTCGGCCTGAACCCTGCCGCGCGGCAGGTGTTGAACTCGGTGTTCCTGCACGAGTGCGTCCAGGCCGGGCTGGACACGGCGATTGTGCACGCATCGAAGATCCTGCCGATGGCGCGGATTCCCGACGAGCAGCGCGAGGTCGCTCTCGACCTCGTCTACGACCGTCGACGCGAGGGTTACGACCCGCTGCAGAAGCTGATGGAGTTGTTCGAAGGCGTGTCTGCGGCGTCGTCGCGGGAGAGCCGGGCGGCCGAGTTGGCCGCGCTGCCACTCTTCGAGCGGCTGGAGCGGCGCATCGTCGACGGTGAGCGCGCCGGCCTGGAGGCCGACCTCGACGAGGCGATGACGCAGGTGCCGCCGCTGGAGATCATCAACAAGACGCTGCTGAATGGGATGAAGACCGTCGGCGAGCTGTTCGGGTCGGGTCAGATGCAGTTGCCGTTTGTGCTGCAGTCGGCCGAGGTCATGAAGGCCGCCGTCGCGCACCTCGAGCCGCACATGGAGTCGACCGGCGACAGCGGCAAGGGCCGCATCGTCCTGGCGACGGTGAAGGGCGACGTCCACGACATTGGCAAGAACCTGGTCGACATCATCCTGTCCAACAACGGTTACGAGGTGGTCAACCTCGGGATCAAGCAGCCGATCAACACCATCTTGGAGGCGGCGCGCGACAAGAATGCCGACGTCATCGGGATGTCGGGGCTGCTGGTGAAGTCGACGGTGGTCATGAAGGAGAACCTCGAGGAGATGAACTCTCGGGGTGCTGCGGAGTACCCGGTGCTTCTCGGCGGTGCCGCGCTGACCCGCGCGTATGTGGAGAACGACCTCACCGAGACCTACGACGGTGACGTCCACTACGCGCGCGACGCCTTCGAGGGCCTGCGGCTGATGGACGACATCATGGCCGTCAAGCGCGGTGAGGGGCCCGACCCCGATAGCGAAGAGGCCAAGGCCGCCGCAGCGAAGGCCGCCGAGCGCAAGGAGCGTCACGCGCGGTCCAAGGCGATCGCGGCCAAGCGCAAGGCTGCCGAGGTGCCGGTGGAAGTGCCGGCGCGTTCGGATGTCGCTGCTGACAACGAGATCCCGGTGCCGCCGTTCTGGGGCAGTCGCGTTGTGCGCGGCATCCCCGTCGCCGACTACCTGACGTGCCTGGACGAGCGTGCGCTCTTCCTGGGTCAATGGGGGCTGCGCGGAGCGCGCGGCGGCGAGGGGCCGAGCTACGAGGACCTCGTGGAGACCGAGGGCCGGCCGAGGCTGCGGCACTGGATCGACCGGCTCTCCACCGAGGGGATCCTCGCCCATGCCGCCGTCGTGTACGGCTACTTCCCGGCGGTGAGTGACGGCGACACGGTGCACGTGCTCACCGAGCCCGACCCGTCGGCTCCGGTGCGCGTGAGCTTCGAGTTCCCGCGCCAGCAGCGTCCGCGGTTCCTCAACATCGCCGACTTCATCGCCTCACGCGAGCGGGCGATCGAGATGGGCCGCACCGATGTGTTGCCGCTGCAGCTGGTGACGATGGGCAGCGAGATCGCCGACTTCGCGAACGAGTTGTTCGCCGGCGACGCCTACCGCGACTACCTCGAGGTGCACGGGATCAGCGTGCAGCTCACCGAGGCGCTCGCCGAGTACTGGCACCAGCGGGTGCGCTCAGAGCTGACATTCGCCGGTGGGTCGATGGCCGCCGAAGACCCCGACGACCCGCAGGGCTTCTTCGACCTCGAATACCGCGGCGCCCGATACTCCTTCGGCTACGGCGCGTGCCCGAACCTGGAGGACCGCGCGCACATGGTCGACCTGCTGGAGTCGGAGCGGATCGGCGTCGTGCTGTCGGAGGAGTTGCAGCTGCACCCGGAGCAGTCGACCGATGCGTTTGTGCTGCACCACCCCGAGGCCAAGTACTTCAACGTCTGAGGCTTCGCCATTCGAGCGTGGTGGGTCTCGCGACGGGCGTGCGGTGTGACCGATCAGCCAGTGTGAGGTGGGCCGTCGGCGCTGTTTCGTGCTGCTCGACGGTGAGATGATGCGACGGTGAGCAATACACCGCCCGCAGCGGTCCTGTGGGATATGGACGGCACCCTGATCGACTCCGAGCCGATCTGGGACATCGCCGTCGAAGATTTCGCCGAGCGCAACGGACTGGCACTGAGCCCCGAACTGCGCGAGGCGACCCTGGGGAACTCGCTGCCCGACGCGATGTCCAAGGTCTACGACGCCGCGGGGATCGCGGTGGACGATCGTGACACCGACGCCGACGCCCGCTGGCTGCTGGATCACGTCGGAGGATTGTTCGAGGAGGGGCTGCCGTGGCGGCCGGGGGCGCGCGAGGCGCTCGACGCCGTCGGCGACGCCGGTATCGCGATGGTCCTGGTGACCAATACCGTGCGCGAACTGACCGAGGTCGCGCTCGCAACGATCGGCCGCGCTCGATTCAGTGCGACGGTGTGCGGCGACGAGGTGCCGATGGGCAAACCGGCACCGTTCCCATATCTGCGTGCCGCCGATCTCCTCGGCTATGGGCCGTATGCGTGCCTGGTGGTCGAGGATTCGCCGACGGGGGCTGCCTCGGCGAGCGCTGCGGGCTGTCCCGCGCTCATCGTGCCGTCCGCGGTCGCCGTTTCGGAGGCACCGGGGCGGGTGTTCCGGGAGTCTCTCGTGGGCGTGGGTGTGGGCGAGCTGTCCGAGGCGTTCCACGAGGCCCTGGCCCTCCAGTAGTCGGCGGTGCACTCCCGCTCCACGGCCTCGATCCCGCTCCACCGGTCGGCGAGGCGGGATCGAGACGGCGAAGCGGGTGGGCGATGATTGTCATCGTGAACGCGCTTGCCGTCCTGCTCACAGTTCTGGCGACCATCGGTGTCCCAGTCGCGCACGCTGCGCCGGCCGTGCCGGGATGGTGCTCGCCGTCGGTGATGGCGCTGGGGTATTCGGACGCGCTCGACAAGCGCACGTATGGCGGGGAGACGGTGGCCGGGTTGTCGGCGCTGGCGCACGACCCGCGGGCGGCGCGGTACCTCGCACTGGCCGACCGCACGCCGACGACGGCGCTGATCTGGCCCCTCGCCGGCCTCGACGAGCTACCGGTGGCGCAGCCGCGTGTGGCGGGCCCGCCGATCCGACTGCACGGCCGCGACGGCCGGGCGATCCCGGGGAAGGCCGATACCGAGGGCCTCGCGGTGTTGGCCGACGGGCGACTCGCGGTCAGCTTCGAGCGCGGCCCCGCGATCTCGGTGTTCGACCGCGACGGACGGTGGCGCGACGACCTCGCGATTCCATCGCGGTTCCGGGTGACGCCGCTCGGGCAGGCGGTCCGGAACGGAACCCTGGAAGGGCTGACCGCGACGCCGGCGGGCGACCGGCTCGTCGCCGCGATGGAGAAACCACTGACTGGCGATGATCCGGGCACGCTGCGGATGCTCGACTACCGGCGCACCCGCGCTGGCCGGTTCGTCCTTGCCCGCGAACTCGTCTACCTCCCGGCTCCTGGGATGAGGGTTGCCGAGATCGCCGCGTACGGGCCCGACCGCCTTGTCGTGTTGGAGGCCGCCTACAGCCGGGCCCGTGGGAACAGCGTCGTGCTGACCACGGCGAACATCGGCCCGCCTGCGGGACGTGATTGGGTGCGCCGCCTGAATCGGCGCGTGCTGGCAGATCTTGCGCAGTGCCCGACGTTGGGTGCGCCCACCAGGGAAACCCAGCGCAACCCGTTGCTCGACAACTACGAGGGGATGGCGGTCTCCGCAGCCTACGCGGACGGGCACACGATCCACCTCGTCGTCGACGACAACCACTCGCCGCGACAAACCACGCGGTTGCTGACCCTGTGGGCTCGGCTGCCCTGAGGGTTGGACCGCCGCGCGGGAGACAGCGGGAAAGCGGCGGCGGGGAAAGCGATTGGGCCGCTCGCCCGTGACGTGGGAAGATGGGCAACCGTGAAAACCTTCGACGAACTGTTCGCCGAGCTGGGCGAAAAGGCCCGTACCCGACCGACGGGCAGCGGCACCGTCGCCGCGCTCGACTCCGGCGTGCACACGCTTGGGAAGAAGATCATCGAAGAGGCCGGTGAGGTGTGGCTGGCCGCCGAGCACGAGTCCGACGAGTCGCTGGGCGAGGAGATCTCCCAGCTGCTCTATTGGCTGCAGGTGATGATGATCAAGCGTGGCCTGAGCTTGGACGATGTCTACCGGCATCTGTGACCGCCCACCACTGAACGACCGATATCGACGACCGATAAGGACCTGAAACAGTCATGCTGCGCGTCGCAGTCCCCAACAAGGGAGCCCTCTCCGAGTCGGCGGGCACGGTGCTCGCCGAGGCCGGCTACCGCAAACGGTCGGACTCGAAGGACCTCACCGTCCTCGACACCGCCAACGACGTCGAGTTCTTCTTCCTGCGGCCCAAGGACATCGCGATCTACGTCGGGCAGGGAACGCTGGACCTCGGTATCACCGGTCGCGACCTCGCCGCCGACTCCGGTGCAGCCGTCGACGAGCAGCTGGCGATGGGCTTCGGGTCGTCGACGTTCCGCTACGCCGCCCCCGCGGGGACCGAGTGGACCGTCGCGGATCTCGCCGGCAAACGGATCGCCACGTCGTATCCGAACCTCGTACGCGCCGATCTGGGGGAGCGGGGCATTGAGGCCGAGATTATCCGCCTCGACGGCGCCGTCGAAATCTCGATCCAGCTGGGTGTCGCAGATGCGATCGCCGACGTGGTCGGATCGGGTCGCACGCTGCGCCAACACTCGTTGGTGGCTTTCGGCGATTCCCTGTGTGATTCCGAGGGAGTCCTGGTCTCCCGCAAGGGCGCCGAGCTGGACAAGGCCGCGCGCCAATTCGTCGCCCGTGTCCAGGGCGTCGTGTTCGGTCAGCAGTACGTGATGATCGACTACGACTGCCCGCGCGGACTCCTCGACGAGGCGTCCAAGTTGACCCCCGGCCTGGAATCGCCGACGGTGGCTCCGATGGCCGATCCGGACTGGGTGGCGGTGCGCGCAATGGTGCCGCGCAAGAACCACCAGAACCTGATGGATGAACTCGCCGAGCTCGGCGCCAAGGCAATCTTGGCCACCGACATCCGCTCCTGCCGCTTCTAGCGCGAGCGTCCTACGCGATGGCCTCGGCCGTGGCGTCCATGTCCGTGTGCACGGGGCACGTGGGGAAGGTGCCTAGCGCCGCGGTCGTGATGTTGCCCGGGGCGTAGCTCTTCATGCGGCGGTTCTTCTCGAAAGGCTTGGGGCGCAGTCGCGGTGGGAAGGCCCGCAAAACGGCGGCGCGCAGCCGCATGGCTCCGCGTGAGAGTGCGACGACGACGGCCGGCGGCTCCGAGTAGCCGAAGGCATCGAGCAGGGGGCGGTCCATGAGAGCGAGGGAGAACACGCGGACCGCCGAGCGAAAGGGTCGCGGATAGAAGGTGGTCATCAGCTCCATCGTCATGTCCGCGACGCGACGACCGCCCTCGTCGAATGCGAAGTGCTGCGCCTCGTAGGAGTCCAACAGGTCGGCGAACCCCTCGTAGGTTTCCGGGATGTCCTTGATGTTCATATGACGGCCGAGCTTGCGGTAGTAGTTCACCGATGCCGTCACCTCGTCGTAGGTGAGCCGGCGCCAGCCGTAGTCGTCGACCCAGCGCTTGGGCACCACGACGAAGGTGGCCAGGACATAGCGAAGGTCGTCGTTGGAGATGTCGTAGGACCGGTGCATTTGGTTGATCCGGCGGATCGCCGTCTTACCCTCGTCGGAGTCGAAGCCGCAGACCATCGGGCGCTCCAGGAGGATTCCGGTGTCGTCGTAGCGCTTTTGGGTGTCGTCGAAGCCACGCGTTTCCGACAGGAGTGCACCGATACTCGGCACCGCGTACGTGCGGAACAGGGCGAAGCTCAGTGCCTGGTTGAGGTCCCAGGGGAAGTCATAGATCATCACGTTCCGATAGATCTGCTCGAAATCGGTCTGGGGGTCGAGGCCCCGGTTACGGTCCCAACGAAACATGCGTGATCCTCTCAGCGTTGACTCCGTAAGTATACTTATGGAGTGGCGGAAAGAAAGCGAAACATTGCTGCCGGAAATAATGGACGCCATGATTGAAGACCGGGCCGCACAGGCCTCGCCGTTGCGCGACCGTTTCCTGGCTGCTGGGATGACCGTGCTCGGCCGAGACGGGTACCCCGGGTTCAAGCAAGCGGCTGTGTGCCGGCAGACCGGGCTCACCACCGGTGCCTTCTACCATTCCTTCCGCAACTGGAAAGAGTTCGAGGCGGCGCTGATCGAGCATTGGCGGGCCGAGGCTACCGACCGCATCGTCGCGCGGCTCGACGTCGCGCTCGCGCCCCACGAGCGGATCGATGCGCTGATCGCTGTCGCACTGTCACTCCCGCACCGTTCCGAGGCGGCGATCCGGATCTGGGCCGCGGGCGATGTGCGCGTGGCCGAATCGCTATCGGCAGTGGACGCGGCGCGCCGTGACGCAGTGGCCCGCTACCTGCGCGAGATCGGGATCGACCCCGGCCACGCGGACCGGTTCGCCGCGACGTCGTTGCTGTTGTTCATCGGCCACCAGGCGGCCGGAACTCCGCTCGAAGAATTGGAGTGGAGCATGCGCCACTTCGTCGAAACCGATCCGCAAGTGCGGGCTGCGCTCGTCGTCCGCTGAACGGCGCCGCGTCGCGGATCGGCACCCGCAGTGGTCGGAATGCAGCTCAGAGGATATTCAGCATCTCGATGTAGGTCGGTAGCGGCCAGAGGTCGTCGGCGACGATCGGCTCCAGCGCATCGGCCTTCTCCCGGACGGCGGTCATCTTCGGGATCAGTTTCTCCAAGGCGTAGCGCGACTCCTCATACTCGTTTTTGCCGTGCATCTTGTCGATCGCCGCAGTGAGTGCCTTGATCGCGTCGTCGAGCTCGATGATCTTCTCGCTGACCTCGGTCAGCAGCGGGGTCTTGGTGTGGACCCCGGCGGCCTTGAGTGAGGCGGCGGTGGCGGCCAGCTCGCCCTGGAAGCGGATCGCGGCCGGCAGCAGCATCGTCGTGGCGACCTCGACGGTCTCCTTCGCCTCGACCAGCAGGGTGAGCGCGTAGTACTCGAAGATGACGTCCTCGCGGGCCTTCAGCTCGCGGGCGCTGAGCACGCCGTAGCGCTCGAAGACCTCGACGACCTCGGGGGACGTGTACTCGACCACCGCGTCGACCGTGGTGCGCAGGTTCTTCAGGCCGCGCGAGGCCGCCTCCTCCTGCCAGGCGTCGGAGTAGCCGTCGCCGTTGAAGATGACATTGCCGTGCGTCGTGACGATCCCCTGCAGGACCTTCTGCACCGCCTCGGCAAGGGTGGCGCCCTCGGCGAGGAGCCCCTCCAACTCCGTGGAGATGAAGTCGAGCGAGTCGGCGAGGATGGTGTTGATCGCGACCATCGGGTCGGAGATCGACTGGTTGGAGCCGGGGGCGCGGTACTCGAAGCGGTTGCCGGTGAAGGCGAAGGGGCTCGTCCGGTTGCGGTCGCCCGGGTCGGCCTTGAGCGGCGGCAGGGTGTCGACGCCCAGCTCGATCACGCCGGCCGACTTCGAATCGGTCGCACCGCCCTTGGCGATCTGGTCGAAGACGTCCATGAGCTGGTCGCCGAGGAAGATCGAGATGATCGCCGGCGGGGCCTCGTTGGCGCCGAGTCGGTGGTCGTTGGACGCCGACGCCACCGCGGCCCGCAACAGGCCCCCGTACTTGTGCACCGAGCGGATGATGGCGCCGCAGAACGTCAGGAACTGCATGTTCTTGTGCGGGGTGTCACCCGGGTTGAGAAGGTTGCCCTGGTTGGCGTTGCCCAGCGAGAAGTTGACGTGCTTGCCCGACCCGTTGACGCCGGCGAACGGCTTCTCGTGCAGCAGGCACTTCATGCCGTACTTCTCGGCGACCTTCTTCATAGTGGTCATCATCAACTGCTGGTGGTCGTGGGCGAGTACGGAGCGCTCGAAGACCGGGGCGATCTCGAACTGGCCGGGCGCGACCTCGTTGTGCCGGGTCTTGGACGGGATGCCCAGCTTGAACAGCTCGCGGTCCAGCTCGATCATGAAAGCCAGCACCCGGTCGGGAATGGCACCGAAGTAGTGGTCGTCGAACTCCTGTCCCTTCGACGGCGGCGCCCCGAAGAGCGTCCGGTTACACGTCATCAAGTCCGGGCGGGCGTAGTAGAAGTGCTCGTCGACGAGGAAGTACTCCTGCTCGGCGCCCGCGTAGGAGACCACAGTGTCGACGTCGTCGTGCCCGAACAGCTCGAGCAGCCGCATCGCCTGCTTGCTCATCGCCTGCTGGCTGCGCAGCAGCGGGGTCTTCTTGTCGAGGGCCTCACCGGTCCACGAGATGAAGATCGTCGGGATACAGAGGGTGTTCCCGTTCGGGTTCTCCAGGATGTAGGCCGGGCTGGTGACATCCCAACCGGTGTAGCCGCGCGCCTCGAACGTCACGCGCAGGCCGCCGTTGGGGAAGCTCGACGCATCCGGCTCACCCTGCAGCAGGGTCTTGCCGGCGAACTCGGCCAGCGAGGACCCGTCGTTCTCGGGCTCGAGGAATGAATCGTGTTTCTCCGCAGTGAACCCGGTCAGCGGGTAGAAGACGTGCGCGTAGTGCGTGGCACCCTTCTCCACCGCCCAGTCCTTCATCGCGACGGCGACGTAGTCGGCGATCTGGGGATCCATCGAGGCACCCGAATCGATCGTCGCCGCGACTGCTTTGAACACGTGCTTGGGCAGACGCTTGCGCATCTCGGAAAGGCCGAACACGTTCCGCCCGAACGTGTCGCCCATCGGCTCGGTGAAACCCGCGGGCTCCTTCTCATACGACATCACTGCCTTGATCGCCTGACGTCGCGAACTGCTGCCACTCACGGTTACTCCTCTGTCCGGTAAGAAAACGGCCAGCCGCCGTCGCAAAGCCAAAGTAGAACCGTCGTGTGAGCAGTATGTTGCCCGCGCGTGGCGGGCAGGCGCCCCCGCCGCACCCCTGTGTTAACTCCGGGAAACGTTCACGGGATAATTCGGGTGCCGCCTGCCGACGCCGAACCTCGAGGAGATACCCGATGCCGACCACAGGGCCGTTCGAGGTGGGTGACCGGGTGCAACTGACCGACGCGAAGTCGCGGAAGTTCACCGTCGTCCTCGAGCCGGGCAAACTGTTCCACACCCATCGCGGCGCTATCGCCCACGATGATTTGATCGGCTCGCCGGAGGGGTGCGTGGTCGAGGCGACCAGCGGCACGCCGTACTTGGCCCTTCGCCCGTTGCTCACCGACTTCGTGTTGTCCATGCCGCGCGGTGCGCAGGTGATCTACCCGAAGGATTCGGCGCAGATCATCACCGAGGGCGACATCCACCCGGGGTGCCGCGTCATCGAGGCGGGCGCCGGCTCGGGCGCGCTGACGTGCGGCCTGCTCCGGGCGGTCGGATCGGGTTCGGTGCTGTCGTATGAGATTCGCGAGGACCACGCCGAATACGCGCGCCGCAACGTCGAGACGTTCTTCGGCTCGGCGCCTGACAACTGGGAGTTGCGCGTCGGCGACCTGGCTGACCACGACCCGGCTGATCAGGCCGATCGGCTCATCCTTGACATGGTGACGCCGTGGGAGCCGTTGGAGACGGTTCGTCAGACCCTCGTGCCCGGTGGGGTCCTTGTCGTCTACGTGGCCACCGTGACCCAGCTGTCCCGCATCATTGAGGCGCTGCGCGAGCAGGAGTGCTGGACCGAGCCGCGTGCGTGGGAGACGCTGGTCCGCGACTGGAGTGCAGTGGGCCTGGCGGTGCGTCCCGAGCACCGCATGCAGGGCCACACTGCCTTCCTCGTCACCGCTCGCCGGCTGGCCGACGGGCAGACGACGTTGCGCCCGCACAGGCGGCCCACCGGCGGGTCGAAATAGTGCGAATCACGTCACAGGCCGAGCGCGCCCCGCGCGCATCGGCGCCCGAACGCCGGTAGCGTGGGAAGCGGAGCGGGAGAAGGAGTCAATCGTGACTAACGAACATACCGAGACCAACCAACCGGGCGGATCACCCCGCCCGACGGGCTCCGCCGCGCAATTGCAGGAGCGGGTCGACAACCTTTCTGCGCGCAACGCCAAGCTCCTCGAGACCCTCAAAGAGGCCCGTCAGCAGCTCGTCGCGCTGCGCGAAGAGGTCGACCGCCTCGGTCAGCCGCCCAGTGGATACGGCGTGCTGCAGTCGGTCTATCCCGACGACTCGACGGTCGACGTGTTCACCTCCGGGCGCAAGATGCGCCTGACCGTCTCGCCCAACATCGACGTGACAGAAATGCGCGTCGGCCAGACGCTTCGCCTCAACGAGGCGCTGACCGTCGTCGAGGGTTGCGACTTCGACGTGTCCGGCGAGATCGCCACCCTGCGGGAGGTACTCGCCGACGGTGAGCGGGCGTTGGTCGTCGGCCATGCCGACGAGGAGCGCGTCGTCGTCCTCGCCGAACCGCTGCGTGCCTCCGAAGACGGCGAAGAGCACCGTCGGAAGCTGCGCCCCGGCGATTCGCTGCTTATCGACAACAAGGCCGGGGTCGCCTTCGAGCGCATCCCGAAGGCCGAGGTCGAGGACCTCGTCCTGGAAGAGGTGCCCGACGTCGACTACTCCGACATCGGCGGGCTGGGCCGACAGATCGAGCAGATCCGTGACGCCGTCGAACTGCCCTTCCTGCACAACGAACTGTTCCGCGAGTATTCGCTGCGCCCGCCCAAGGGCGTTCTGCTGTACGGCCCGCCCGGTTGCGGTAAGACGCTGATCGCCAAGGCGGTGGCGAATTCGCTGGCCAAGAAGATGGCCGAGGCGCGCGGCGACGACGCCCACGAGGCGAAGTCCTACTTCCTCAACATCAAGGGCCCCGAGCTGCTCAACAAGTTCGTCGGAGAGACCGAGCGGCACATCCGCCTCATCTTCCAGCGGGCCCGTGAAAAGGCCTCCGACGGTACGCCGGTGATCGTGTTCTTCGACGAGATGGACTCGATCTTCCGGACCCGCGGTTCCGGCGTGTCGAGCGACGTCGAGACCACCGTCGTCCCGCAGTTGCTCAGCGAGATCGACGGCGTCGAGGGCCTGGAGAACGTGATCGTGATCGGCGCCTCCAACCGCGAGGACATGATCGACCCGGCCATCCTGCGGCCGGGCCGCCTCGACGTGAAGATCAAGATCGAGCGGCCCGACGCCGAGTCGGCCATCGACATCTTCTCCAAGTACCTGACCGAGGCGCTGCCCATCCATCCCGACGACATCGCCGAGTTCGACGGTGATCGCGCTGCCTGCGTGCGCGCGATGATCGAGCGTGTCGTGGACCGGATGTACGCCGAGAGCGAGGACAACCGGTTCTTGGAGGTCACCTACGCCAACGGCGACAAGGAGATCATGTACTTCCGGGACTTCAACTCCGGTGCGATGATCCAGAACGTCGTCGACCGCGCCAAGAAGTATGCGATCAAGGCGCAGTTGGAGTCGGGTCAGGCCGGCCTGCGGATCGGGCACCTGCTGGATTCGATCCTCGACGAGTTCGCCGAGAACGAAGACCTGCCGAACACGACGAACCCCGACGACTGGGCCCGCATCTCGGGCAAGAAGGGCGAGCGGATCGTCTACATCCGCACGCTGGTCACCGGCAAGAGTTCGGGTGCGAGCCGCGCGATCGACACCGAGACCTCGACCGGCCAATACCTCTAGAAGAGGGGTCATTACGCTGGACGACATGCAGCGAATCATCGGGATCGAAGTCGAGTACGGCATCTCCGCGCCCGATGACCCGTCGGCCAATCCGATCATGACGTCGACGCAGGCGGTGCTGGCGTATGCCGCTGCCGCGGCCGTGCCGCGGGCGCGCCGGACCCGCTGGGACTACGAGGTGGAGTCCCCGATGCGGGACGCGCGCGGCTACGACCTGGGGCGCAGCAGCGGTCCGGCACCGATCATCGACGCCGACGAGATCGGCGCGGCCAACATGATCCTCACCAACGGCGCGCGCCTCTACGTCGATCACGCGCATCCGGAGTACTCGGCGCCCGAGGTGGTCAACCCGATGGACGCCGTGATCTGGGACAAGGCCGGCGAGCGGATCATGGAGGCGGCCGCACGGTACGTGGCGAGCGTGCCCGGCGCGCCGCGCCTGCAGTTGTACAAGAACAACATCGACGGCAAGGGCGCGTCCTACGGGACGCACGAGAACTACCTAATGGACCGCGCCACGCCGTTCGTCGACGTCGTGACCGGCCTGACCCCGTTCTTCGCCTCCCGGCAGGTGTTCTGCGGATCCGGTCGGGTGGGCATCGGACAGTCCGGCGACGAACCGGGCTTCCAGTTGTCCCAGCGTGCCGACTACATCGAGGTCGAGGTTGGCCTGGAGACGACCCTCAAGCGCGGCATCATCAACACCCGCGACGAGCCGCACGCCGATCCCGACCGGTACCGGCGGCTGCATGTGATCATCGGTGACGCCAACCTCGCGGAGACCGCCACCTACCTGAAGGTCGGCACGACCGCGCTGGTCCTCGACCTCATCGAGGCCGGCGTCGACCTCTCCGACTTGGAACTCGCGCGCCCGGTAGCCGCGGTCCACACCATCAGCCACGACCCGACGCTGACCGCGGTCGTCGCTCTCGCCGACGGCCGTGAGATGACGGCGCTGGCCATCCAGCGGGAGTACCTGGCGCGCGCACAGCAGTTCCACGACCTGCACCACAGCGACGACGAGGCCGCCGCGCATGTCCTGGCGACCTGGGCCGATGTCCTCGACAAGCTCGAGCGCGACCCGATGGAGTGCGCTGAGATCCTCGACTGGCCCGCCAAGCTGCGGCTGCTCGACGGTTTCCGGCAGCGGGAGGGCCTGGGGTGGTCGGCGCCGCGCCTCGCACTGATCGACCTGCAGTACTCCGACGTCCGTCTGGACAAGGGCCTCTACAACCGCCTGGTGGCCCGGGGCTCGATGAAACGCCTCATCGACGAGGCGCAGGTGACGGCGGCCATCAGCAACCCGCCCGCCGACACCCGGGCCTACTTCCGCGGGGAGTGCCTGCGCCGCTTCGGAGCCGATATCGCGGCCGCGAGTTGGGACTCGGTGATCTTCGACCTCGGTGGTGATTCGCTGATCCGGATCCCAACGCTGGAACCGTTGCGCGGCAGCCGTTCCCACGTGGGCGAACTGCTCGACTCGGTGGACTCCGCCGCGGCACTCGTCGACGAGCTGACGGCCAAGTAGCCGGGAGCGCATGCCCGTGTTCGGATAGTGTGGAATTCGATTCGTGTGAATGGAGGCGGCATGGCGCAGGAACAGAAACGATCCGGTGGCGGAGGCGACGACGACGAGCTCGGGCCCGACGGCTCGGCCGGTCAGGAGCGTCGCGAAAAGCTCGCCGAGGACACCGACGACCTGCTCGACGAGATCGACGACGTGCTGGAAGAGAATGCCGAGGACTTCGTGCGCGCATACGTGCAGAAGGGCGGCCAGTGAACCGGTCGCCGGATATCTCCTCGTTCACCGAGTACCTGGCCCGGCACGCCCCCGATTCGCTACCCGGCCGCCGCGCCGGGCAGGTGCCGGTCCCCGGCGCTGCTGATTCGGTTCCCCACGGCACGACGATCGTCGCAGTGGCTTACCCGGGCGGGGTGGTGCTGGCCGGTGATCGCCGCGCCACGGCCGGCAACCTGATCGCGACTCGCGACATCCAGAAGGTGTTCATCACCGACGACTACTCGGCGGTGGGCATCGCGGGCACCGCGGGCATCGCGGTGGAGATGGTGCGCCTGTTCACCGTCGAGCTCGAGCACTACGAGAAGATCGAGCGTGTCCCGCTGACCCTCGACGGCAAGGTGTCGCGCCTGGCCGCGATGGTGCGCGGCAACCTCGGCGCCGCGCTGCAGGGCCTGGCCGCCATCCCGCTGCTCGTCGGGTACGACGCCGACGCGGCCGATCCCAAGGCGCGCGGACGGATCTTCTCCTTCGACGTCGCCGGCGACCGCCACGAGGAGTTCGGCGGCTACACGGCCATCGGGTCGGGCTCGGTTTTCGCGAAGTCGTCGTGCAAGAAGCTTTACCGCGGCGACCTCACCGCCGACGAGGCACTGTCGGTCGCGGTGGAGGCCCTTTACGACGCCGCCGACGACGATTCGGCGACGGCGGGCCCCGACACCGTGCGCAAGATCTTCCCGACTGCGGTGACCGTCGGTCCCGACGGTGCCGAGGAGGTCGCGCAAGAGGCGATCGCGGCCGCTGCGACGGCGATCATCGCCAGCCGCGAGCGCCGCTACGCCGCAGATGCTGGAGCGGGGGAGTAGACGATGACGTTCCCGTACTACGCGAGCGCCGAGCAGATCATGCGCGACCGCTCGGACCTGGCCCGCAAGGGCATCGCCCGCGGTCGCAGCGTCGTCACCGCGACTTATGCCGACGGCGTGCTGTTCGTCGCGGAGAACCCGTCGAACACG
>DLKD01000165.1 GCA_002477755.1 Gordonia sp. UBA7599 | reverse complement strand
TGGCGCACGAGATCTGTTGCGGTGATATCGAGGTCGCCGCCCTGCTCACCCGCGATTCGGTGCCCCTGTATGTCAAGCGGCATGAACGCCTCGCGACGGGTGCGGTGCGGATGGCGTTGATCGCCCGTGATCGGGGGTGTGCGTTTCCCGGGTGTGGACGTCCGGCCGGCCAGACTGAGGCCCATCACATTGTGGAGTGGGCCCACGGTGGGCAGACGGTGGTGGAGAACCTGGTGTTGTTGTGTCCGCGACATCATCACGGGGCGATCCACACCCAAGGGTGGAAGGTGCGCATCGGATTTGACCGTCATCCGTGGTTCCAACCACCGGACAAGACCGGGGAAACCGGTTGGATGCGTAGTCACCACCGCCGAACCCTGACTATGGCCGACACCGCCGCCGCCTGAACACCAGGCACCCCGACCCCCGTCCCGCTACCCTGCCGTCGCCTGAGTACTAACGGCCACGGTGCGAACAGAACAGAGAAACAGGCCTCGGTCGGGACCGGTCCGCCGTGCGCGACACGTGACCCGCCCCGACCACACCGCCCGACATGGGGTCCTCGCCTGCAGCCCGGGCGTTAAGCCGCTCGATAGACTCGAGACATGAGCGCGTCCATCCCCACGCCGTACGAGGACCTGCTGCGCCGCGTCATGGCCGACGGCACTCCCAAGGCTGACCGCACCGGCACTGGAACGCGCAGTGTGTTCGGAGCTCAGCTGCGCTACGACCTCAGTGAGGGCTTCCCACTCATCACGACGAAGAAGGTCCACCTGAAGTCGATCGTGTACGAACTCCTCTGGTTCCTGCGCGGCGATTCCAACGTGCGCTGGCTGCAGGACCACGGCGTGACAATCTGGGACGAGTGGGCCGACGCGAACGGTGACCTGGGCCCGGTCTACGGCGTCCAATGGCGGTCGTGGCCGACACCGTCGGGCGGCCACGTCGACCAGATCGCCGGCGCCATCGAGATGCTGAAGTGCAATCCCGACTCGCGTCGCAACATCGTCTCAGCGTGGAACGTGGGGGAGATCCCGCAGATGGCGCTGCCGCCGTGCCACGCGTTCTTCCAGTTCTACGTCGCCGACGGGAAGCTTTCGTGCCAGCTGTACCAGCGCAGCGCCGACCTTTTCCTGGGCGTCCCGTTCAACATCGCTTCGTACGCGCTGCTCACGCACATGATGGCCCAGCAGGCCGGGCTCGAAGTCGGCGACTTCATTTGGACTGGCGGCGACTGCCACGTGTACGACAACCACGTCGAACAGGTCACCGAACAACTCTCGCGCGACCCGTATCCGTACCCGACGCTGCGCTTACGGCACCGGGACTCTATCGACGCCTACGAATACGAGGATGTCGAGGTGCTCGACTACCAGTCGCACGCGGCGATCAAGGCCCCGGTAGCGGTGTGAGCGATCTGGCATGGGTCGCGATGCCGACCCGGGTCAGGCTCGTATGGGCCCAGGGCCACGACGGTGCCATCGGCCGGGACAACACGATTCCGTGGCACGTGCCCGAAGACATGGCGCGTTTCAAGGAGCTGACGATCGGCTACCCGGTGATCATGGGGCGCAAGACGTGGGACTCGCTGCCGGCACGGTTCCGCCCTCTGCCCGGCCGGGTCAACATCGTCGTCACCCGCGACGACGGCTGGTCGGCCGACGGCGCAGTCCGGGCGCGCAGCGTCGACGACGCGCTCGTACTCGCTGACGGTGAGCCGGTCTCGGTCATCGGCGGCGCCGAGATCTATCGCGCGATGATGCCGCGCGCCACCGAGTTGACGATCACCGAGATCGACGTCGACGTCGACGGGGCGGATGCATTCGCGCCACCGATCGGACCCGAATGGGAAGCCGTCGCCACAGGGGAGCACCACACGTCACGCACCGGGATCGGCTACCGGTTCGTCGACTACCGCCGCCACACCACGGCTGACGCATTGAGCTGATCGATCGCCCATTCGGCCCATTCGAGTTCCATCTGCGCTTTACGCAGACCGAACTCCAATGCGATCCGCCCATCGATAGAGATGGGGTCGCCGTTGCCGGAGATGGCCACGGCGATCTCGCGCAGCCGCTCCTGCTCGGCCCTGACTCGCTCGCAGCGTGCGGCGAAGAGCTCCCGGGCCTGGTCGACGGGTATCGAATTGAGGAAGAACACGCGCAGCAGCATGTCGGAACGCACGGGCTTGTCCACCGGGGGAGCGGCCAACCAGTCGCGCAGCGCCCGCTTCCCGTCGACGGTGATCGCGTAGTCCTTGCGTCCTCGCGGACCGAGCGCCGACACCGTGATCAGGCCCTCGTCGGCGAGTCTGTTGAGCTCGCTGTACACCTGGCTCTGCGTCGCCGGCCACGCGTTGGCCAAGGAGGAGTCGAACACCTTCAGCAACTCGTAACCGCTGGCGGGCTGGTCGTCGTCGAGCAGGCCGAGCAACGCATGCCGAAGACTCATCTCACCCCCGTCGAGCGCATCGTTGACAGTCGATAGACATGATTCTAGCCTCGACATGTCACAACTGGAATGTCTCTGGAACGAGGAGCGGCTTTGACCGTCTTGCGCGGGTTTGCACCCTGGATCATCTACGCCGTCGTATCCGGTTTCAGCGATGATGCCTGGCGGTGGGCTGCGGTCGCCGCGGTCGCTGCGGGCATCCTTCTGATTCTCGACGACCGCCGCCGCGGCGTGAAGCCCGACGCCCAGATCCTCGAGATCAGCGCGGTGGTGTTCTTCGCGGTCGTCGCGATCGTCGGGTTCGCGACCGACAGTGCGACTTTCCACAAGTACGACAGCGTGCTGTCCTTCGGCTGGCTGGCGCTCACGGCGTGGGTGTCGCTGGCGATCGGTAAGCCCTTCACCGAGGGGATCGCGAAACGCGAAGTGCCGCAGGAGTACTGGGGATCGGACAAGTTCCGCCACATCAACCGTGTTCTCACCTCGGTGTGGGCGGTGGCCTTCACGGCGACGGCGATCGTGGTCTGGGTCATCTATCGCAAGGACCTCGGCGACGTCGCCGACGGCATCGCCCAGGCTCTCGGCTTCATCCTCCCGATCAGCTTCACCAACTGGTACAAAGAGCGTCCCGACGCCGACGACGACGCCCTGCAGCAGGGTTCCTGACCTGTCACGGCCGACCGCGTGACAGAGTAGACGCGGTCAATTGGCAGGAAATTCCCTGTCCGGCAGACGACGAGGATGGGTGGCGCGTGGCGGTTTCGGCGGACGGAAAGTCCTACCAACTGGTGATGTTCGACCTTGACGACACGCTCGCCGCGTCGAAGAGCCCGCTGACCGACGAGATGGTCGACCTGATGCGCCGACTCCTCGGCGAGGCGTCGGTGTGCATCATCTCCGGCGGCAACGAGAGCCAGTTCCGCAACCAGGTGCTCGACCGCATCGGAGACTTCGACGGCTTGGCCGGGCTGCACCTCATGCCGACGTGCGGCACCCACTACATGCGCTTCACCGAAGGTGAGTGGGAGACCGTCTACAAGGATGACCTCACCGATGACCAGAAGCAGCGCGCGCTGACCGTCGTCGAAGAGGGTGCGCGGGAACTCGACCTCTGGGAGTCGGACCCGTGGGGCCCGATCCTCGAGGACCGCGGCAGCCAGATCACTTTCAGTGCACTGGGCCAGCGAGCCCCGCTTGAGGCCAAGGCGGTATGGGATCCCGACGGTCGCAAGAAGGAGGCCCTGCGGGCCTATGCGGCGCAGCGCCTACCGGACCTGGAGGTCCGCAGCGGCGGCTCGACGTCGGTCGATATCACTCGCAAGGGCATCGACAAGGCCTACGGGGCGCGCCGGCTCATGGAGATCCTGGGCCTGCAGATCGGCGACATCCTGTTCTACGGTGATCGCCTCGACGAGGGCGGCAACGACCGGCCGGTCGCCGACCTGGGCATCGACTCCGTCGCCGTGCACGGACACGAAGACACCGCGGCCCGGCTGCGCGAACTGCTGGCCTGAGCCTGAGTCAGCCGACGCGCAGCTGCGAGCGCAGCGTCGCGATCTCGGCGGGGGACAGGTGCAAGCCGTTGCGCAGGTAGCCGTCGAAGCTCCCGAACAGTTTGTCGGCCGTGGCGAACGAGGCCTGCAGCCACGCGAGGTTCACTCCCTCGAGGGTGCCAGGCGTGGCGTGGAGGAACTTGTTCGACGCCAGGTAGTCGCGGTCAACGGTGGCGCGGTCGACTCCGGCGATCGTCAGCAGCATCGCCGCCGTCCAGCCGGTCCGGTCCTTACCGGCGGTGCAGTGGAACAACACCGCGCGGCCCTGCGCGAGAGTCGCCGACACCAGGCGCAGCGTTCTGGCGAACTCGGCGCGCGCATGGGGGTCGGAGACGAACATCCGGTAGGCCGCGGGCAGGTCGAATGCGTTCGCCGCGGCTTGTCCGAAGACATTGGCGTCGTAGTGCCGTGCACCGGGGACGGGCCGGTCGGGCTGCAGGGCCCGCTCGATGTCGGTGCGCAGGTCTACCACGGTGGCCAACCCGAGGCCGGCGAGCTTGCGCTGGTCGGCGGGCGTCAGCTTCGACAGGTTGTCGCTGCGGATCACCTTCAAGTTCAGCGCGTGACCGTCGACGGTCCGGTAGGTCGCGAAGTCGCGCGTGTTCTTGGTGCCGGTGAGCTCGATGTGCCGCGGGTCGGGCTTGACCGCGGGTGCCGCCGGGGCGGGTGCTGCCGTCGCGGCCGACGGTCCGACGAGCCCTGGGACGACAAGAGCCGAAGCGAGAAGCAGGGTGGCGAGGAGTCGAGGTGGTGTCCGCATTCCCTGACGATAGACCCTAGGCTGGTGAGGTGTCCGAACTCGTTTCATTGAAGGTGCGGCTCGTCGCATCGACGCATTTCACGGCTCCCGACGTTCCGTGGACCACTGACGCCGACGGCGGTGAGGCGCTCATCGAGTTCGCGGGACGCGCCTGCTATGAGAGCTGGGACAAGCCCAATCCGCGCACCGCGACCAACGCCGGGTATTTGCGGCATGTCCTCGAGGTCGGCCACACGTCGTTGTTCGAGCACGCGACGGCGACCTTCTACATCACCGGCATCTCGCGGTCGTGCACCCACGAGCTGATCCGGCACCGGCACTTCTCGTACTCGCAACTGTCGCAGCGGTTCGTCCCCGAGCACGACTCCAGTGTCGTCGCCCCGCCGGCGATCCGCGGCGACGCCGAACTCGAGCAACTCTTCGTCGAGGCGACTGATGCGAGTCGGGCGGCCTACACCGAACTGCTCTCGCGCCTGGAGGCGAAGTTCGCCGACGTGCCCAACGCCATCCTGCGGCGCAAGCAAGCGAGGCAGGCCGCACGCGCGGTGCTGCCCAACGCGACGGAGACGCGAATCGTCGTCACCGGCAACTATCGGGCGTGGCGTCACTTCATCGGTATGCGCGCCACCGAACACGCCGACGTCGAGATCCGCCAGCTGGCCGTCGAGTGTTTGCGCCAGCTCACCGAGCTCGCGCCGACGGTGTTCGGAGACTTCGAGATATCGGCCCTTCCCGACGGCAGCGAGGTGGCCACCTCGCCGTACGTCCTGGAGGGCTGAACGGGTAGCCTTACAGGCTATGAGCGCAGGTGATTTCGGCACGATCGGCGTGGCCATGGTGACCCCGTTCGCCCCCGACGGTTCACTCGACCTGGACAAGGCGGCAGAGTTGGGCGTGCACCTCGCCGACAAGGGCGTCGACTGCCTGGTCCTGGCAGGTACGACCGGTGAGTCGCCGACGACCCAGCCGGCCGAGAAGCTCGAGGTCTTCGGTGCGGTGCGCGATGCGGTGGGCGGGCGCGTCAAGCTGGTCGCCGGCGTCGGCACCTACGACACCGCCGAGAGCGTCGAGTTCGCCCAAGACGCCCAGAAGGCGGGCGCGGACGGACTCCTCGTCGTCACGCCGTACTACTCCAAGCCGCCGCAGGCGGGCCTGTTGGCGCACTTCACCGCCGTCGCCGACGGCACCGACCTGCCGGTGATGGTCTACGACATCCCGCCGCGCTCGGTGGTGGACGTCGCCGACGAGACGATGCTCCGCCTCGCCGAGCACCCCAACATCGTCGCGGTCAAGGATGCGAAGGGCGACCTGACGGCCGGGGCGGAGATGATCGCCGCCACCGGCCTGGACTACTACTCCGGTGATGACGGGCTGAACCTGCCGTGGTTCGCCGTCGGCGCGGTCGGCTGTGTCAGTGTCATCGGTCACCTGGTGGCCGACCGACTGCGCGACATGCATCTCGCCGTCGGCAACGGCGACCTGGACAAGGCCCGCGACCTCAACCTCTCGATGGTCCCGCTGTACCGCGCGATGGGCCGACTGGGCGGCGTGACCATGGTGAAGGCGTCGCTGCGCATCCTCGGTCTCGACGTCGGCGATCCGCGCCTGCCGCAGGTATCCGCCGACGGACCGCAGATCGAGGCGCTGCTCGTCGACCTGCGCGAAGCCGGGCTCGTATGACCGACCAGCCGACCGAGCGCCGCCGACGTCGCAGCGCCAGCCGTCAGGCCGGTCCTCCTGCCGCACCGCCGGTACCGACGCCCGAGGTCGTCGAGGTCCCAGTCGAGGTGGCCGTGCTCGAGGAGTCCCGTACCGCAGCCGAGCCGTCGGGCGCGTCGGAAGCGTCGAAACGCCGCAAGAACAAGAACAACAAGAACAAGAAGAAGGGGTCGTCGAGTTCGTCCTCGTCCTCGGCTGTGGCGCTGCCCGTCGATCGGCTGGGTCCGCCTCCGAAGCTCCCCCGCGGCGGCTTGCGGGTCGTCGCCCTGGGTGGCATCGGCGAGATCGGCCGCAATATGACGGTCTTCGAGTACGACGGTCAGCTGCTCATCGTCGACTGCGGCGTGCTGTTCCCCGAAGATGCCCAGCCCGGCGTCGATCTGATCCTCCCGGACTTCCGCTACATCGAGGACCGGATGGACGACGTGGCGGCCGTCATCCTCACCCACGGCCACGAGGACCACATCGGCGCGGTCCCGTTCCTGCTGCGCCTGCGCGGCGACATCCCGGTCGTGGGATCGCGATTCACCCTGGCGTTGGTGGAGGCGAAGTGCCGGGAGCACCGGCAGCGGCCCAAGCTCATGGAGGTGACCGAGGGTCAGCACACGAAGCACGGGCCCTTCGTCTGCGAGTACTTCGCGGTCAACCACTCGATTCCCGACGCGATCGCCGTCGCGATCCAGACGCCCGCGGGTCTGGCGCTGCACACCGGCGACATCAAGCTCGACCAACTGCCGCTCGACGGTCGCCTGACCGACCTCGCCGGGTTCAGCCGCCTCGGTGACGAAGGCGTCGACCTCTTCCTCGTCGACTCCACCAACGCCGAGGTCCCCGGCTTCGTGACGCCCGAGCGCGAGATCGGCGTCGTCCTCGACCAGGTGATCGGGCAGGCGCGCCAGCGTGTCATCGTCGCGTCGTTCGCCAGCCACGTGCACCGGATCCAACAGATCGTCGACGTCGCACACGCCCACAATCGCCGCGTCTGCTTCGTCGGCCGGTCGATGATCCGCAACATGCAGATCGCCCAGGATCTGGGCTACCTGTCGGTGCCCGACGGCGTGATCGTCGACATCGACACTGCGGCTTCGCTGCCCGACGACCGGCTGGTGCTCATCTCCACCGGGTCGCAGGGCGAGCCGCTTTCGGCGCTGTCACGGATGGCGCGCGGCGAGCACCGGCAGATCAACATCCGTGCCAACGACCTGGTGGTCCTCGCGTCGTCGCTGATCCCGGGCAACGAGAACTCGGTGTTCGCCGTCGTCAACGGTCTGGTTCGGCGCGGGGCGAAGGTCATCACGCAGCAGAGTGCGAAGGTGCACGTCTCCGGCCATGCCTCGGCCGGCGAGTTGCTCTACCTCTACAACGCGGTGCGCCCGACCAACGCGATGCCCGTCCACGGCGAGTGGCGGCACCTGCGCGCGAATGCGGCGCTCGCCGAGGCAACGGGCGTCGATCCGGAGCGGATCGTGCTCGCCGAGGACGGTGTCGTCGTCGACCTGGTCGACGGGTTGGCGAGCATCGTCGGGCGGGTTCCCGTCGGGCACGTCTACGTCGACGGGCTGTCGGTCGGCGACGTGGGCGAGTCGACGCTCTCGGAGCGCCTCGTCCTGGGGGAGGGCGGGTTCATCGCCATTACCGTCGCCGTTGATGCGACCACCGGCAAGCCGGTCTCCACGGCCGAGGTGTCCGGCCGCGGCTTCTCCGACGACCCCGATGCCCTCAAGGAGGCCGCGGACGTCGTCGACAAGGCCTTCGACATGCTCGCCGACGAGGGGGTCACCGACGCCCACGCGATCGCGCAGTCGATCCGTCGCGTCGTCGGCCGCTGGGTCGCCGAGAAGTACCGCCGTCGGCCGATGATCGTGCCGACGGTCCTCGAAGTCGAATAGCCGACGAAGTCACAAATCTGACACAGCTCGCCAGTTACCCGTGTTACGGGTGTGATTGGTGTGACTGGGAACGTTAAGCTTCCTCTCATGGCTTCGAAAGCACCCAGTCGGTCGACCACGCGTTCGTCCAGCAAGGCGCCGTCCCGCGCCACTGCGTCCGGTAAAGCCCCTGCTCGTAAGCCGCAGGCCCGTAAGGCACCGGCACGCAAGGCGCCCTCCCGGGGCACCGGAACCCGCCGTCCCGCGGCAAACACCCGCGCCGCGAATGCCTCGCGCGATCTGCATCGCCCGACCGCGGGCGCGCGGGTCGGCAGCGGTATCGCCGCGGTGTGGGGTCTCGCGGCCCGCGGCGTGGGCTCGGTGGCTCGCATCGGCAGCTCGTACGAGGCCGTCGACGATCCCGATGTGTACGGTGAGCAGCCGCAAGCGAAGCCGGATCGCCGTCGCGATTCGATCGCCCTGATCCTGCTGGTCGCGGCTGCCGCACTCGTGGCGTTCGTCTGGTTCGAAGCCGCCGAACCGATCGGGCCGTTCATCCACACGTTGGTCGGCGCGGCCATCGGTATCGGGGCCTACGTCGTGCCGGTGTTGTTGTTCGCCGCGGCGATGGTCCTCATGCGCACCCCGGCTGACGCCGTGCGCCGCCCCCGGATCGCCGTGGGCGCACTCTTCGTGGTGCTCGCGGTTCTCGGCCTGATCCACCTGCTCGCCGGGCAGCCCGTCGACTTGGACGGCCGCACTCGGGCCGCCGGCTTCCTCGGCTACGTCGTCGGAACGCCCCTGGCCAGCGGTATCAGCGTGTGGCTCACGGTCCCGGCGCTGGTGCTGATCGGCATCGGCGGCGCAATCATGATGAGCCGTCGCTCGGCACGCGAAATCGTCGACGGTGTGCGCGGTTACCTCGGACTGGGTACCGATGTCGGCCAGTACGGAGTCGTTGGTGCCGATGACTTCGCCGACGACGAGTACGAGGACTACGACGAGTACGACGAGTACGAGGAGTACGACGACAACGGTGGCGCCGACGACTACGCCTACGACGACTACGACTCCGAGACGCCCGTGGCCGTCCCGGCACCGTGGGACGACGAGGTCGTCGACGATGAGTTGGAGGTGCCCCGGTGGACGCCGCCGCGACGTGCGCCGACACCGCACGACAACTACCCGCTCGACGATCAGCCGACGATGCCGATCGCCGACGAGATCACCCAGCCGATCGGAGCCATTCCTGCGCCGCCGATGACCAGTGGGCCGAGCGCGGCGCCCACGCGGCCCGCACCGCGCCAACGCGCCTACCGGCTGCCACCGGCGAAGCTGCTCATCGACGGCGACCCGCCCAAGCGGGGCAGCCGGGCCAACGACGAGATGATCGACCGGATCACCGGCGTGCTGGAACAGTTCAAGATCGACGCGACGGTGACCGGGTACACCCGCGGTCCGACGGTGACGCGCTACGAGGTCGAACTCGGCCTGGGCGTGAAGGTCGAGAAGATCACCGCGCTGCAGCGCAACATCGCCTACGCTGCGGCCACCGACAACGTGCGGCTGTTGGCCCCGATCCCGGGCAAGTCCGCCGTGGGCATCGAGGTGCCCAACGCCGACCGTGAGATGGTCCGCCTGGCCGACGTCCTCAAGGCGCCGAGCACGCGCAAGGACAAGAACCCGCTGGTCATCGGCCTGGGCAAGGACATCGAAGGTGACTTCGTCACCGCCGACCTGACGAAGATGCCGCACCTGCTGGTGGCCGGTTCCACCGGCTCGGGCAAGTCCAGCTTCGTCAACTCGATGCTGGTGTCGCTGTTGGCGCGGGCGACGCCGGAGGACGTGCGGCTGATCCTCATCGACCCGAAGATGGTCGAGCTCACGCCGTACGAGGGCATCCCGCACCTGCTCACCGAGATCATCACCCAACCGAAGAAGGCCGCGGCAGCGCTGGCCTGGTTGGTGGAGGAGATGGAGCAGCGCTACCAGGACATGAAGGCCAGCCGCGTGCGCCACGTCGACGACTTCAACGCCAAGGTCCGATCCGGTGCAATCACGACCCCGCCGGGCAGCGAGCGCGTGTACAAGCCGTACCCGTACATCGTCGCCATCGTCGACGAGTTGGCGGACCTGATGATGACCGCCCCCCGCGACGTCGAGGATGCCATCGTCCGCATCACGCAGAAGGCGCGCGCCGCGGGCATCCACCTGGTGCTCGCGACTCAGCGCCCCTCGGTTGACGTCGTCACCGGCCTGATCAAGACAAACGTGCCGTCGCGGCTGGCATTCGCCACCTCGTCGCTGACCGACTCGCGCGTCATCCTCGACCAGCCGGGCGCGGAGAAGCTCATCGGCATGGGCGACGGACTGTTCCTGCCGATGGGCGCCAGCAAGCCCGTCCGCCTGCAGGGTGCATACATCACCGACGAGGAGATCAGCGCCGTCGTCGAATTCACCAAGAACCAGGCGCAGCCCGAGTTCATCGAGGGCATCACCGAGGCGAAGGCCGGCGACAAGAAGGAGATCGACGCTGACATCGGCGGCGACCTCGACGACTTGTTGGCCGCCATCGAACTGGTCGTCAGCAGCCAGTTCGGCTCCACGTCGATGCTTCAGCGCAAGCTGCGCGTCGGGTTCGCCAAGGCCGGCCGCTTGATGGACCTGATGGAGACGCGCGGCATCGTCGGACCGTCGGAGGGGTCGAAGGCCCGCGAGGTCCTGGTCAAGCCCGAGGACCTGGCTGGTGTGATCGCCTCCATCGGGCCGGGTGAGTGAGGCCGGTAGAATCGGTGCGAAACGGGCACTGAGCGCTGAGGAGGAGTAGCCCTGGATATCTCGCTACTCACCTGGGTTCTCACCTGCGCGGTGATCCTGGGCCTGTTCGTCTTCGACTTTTTCGCCCACGTGCGCGTGCCGCACGAGCCCACGCTGCGCGAATCGGGCTTCTGGTCGACGGTCTACATCGCAATCGCCGTCGTGTTCGGGTGTTTCGTGTGGTGGCGTTGGGGCGGCACGTTCGCCGGCGAGTACTTCGCCGGTTACGTCACGGAGAAGGCGCTGTCGGTCGACAACCTCTTCGTCTTCGTCGTCATCATGGCGAAGTTCGCCGTACCCCGCGTCTACCAGCAGAAAGTGCTGCTGCTCGGCATCGTGATGGCACTGGTCATGCGCGGTGTCTTCATCGCCGCCGGTGCCGCGGCGATCGCCCGCTACAGCTGGGTGTTCTACCTCTTCGGCGTAATCCTGATCCTGACGGCGATCAACATGCTGCGCGAGAGTGACGAGCCGGCCAAGGAGGGCCGCATCGAACGGTTCGCCAAGCGGCATCTGCGCACGTCGGAGGACTACGACGGGGACAAGCTGTTCACCCGCGTCGACGGCCGGCGCATGGCGACCCCGCTGCTGCTGGTGTTGATCGTCATCGGGTTCACCGACCTGCTGTTCGCCTTCGACTCGATCCCGGCGATCTACGGCCTCACCCAGGAGCCGTATCTGGTGTTCGCGGCGAACGCGTTTGCGCTGATGGGCCTGCGACAGCTCTTCTTCTTGATCGGCGGACTGCTCGACAAGCTGGTGTTCCTCTCGTACGGGCTGTCGTTCATCTTGGCGTTCATCGGTGTGAAGCTCGTCCTGCACGCGTTGCACGAGAACTCGCTCGGGTTCATCAACGGGGGCGAGCACGTCTCGGTGCCCGAGATCTCGACGGGGCTGTCGCTGGCCGTCATCGGGGTGACGCTGGTCGTCACGACCGTCGCGAGCCTGGTGCATTCTTCGTATCGGTCCCGCACGCGATGACCTGCGCGTATTCTCGGCAGCCAGGCTGAGTAGGCCAGGCTGTCGGGCGCGCGGGGAGGTCGGCCATGGGTACTCGATCATCTGAATGCGTTGTTGCCCGATCGTCAGTTATAGCGTTCTGTCCGACGTCAGCCCTCTGGGGCCGAACTTGCGACAAGGCCTCGCGGCCGGATTGCCGTTCGCCAAGATCCTCCGGGCGGCCCGGCGGTTGTAGCGATCGCTTAGCGGGCGGGCCGGTCGTGGCTCTCGTCGAGGATCGCCAGCATGCGCGAATTGCCCAGGGTGTTCGGCTTCACGTAGGACAGGTCGAGGAACTCGGCGACACCGGTGTCATAGGAGCGGCACATCTCCTCATACACCTCGCGGGTGACCGGCGTGCCCTCGATCTCGACGAAGCCGTGGCGGCCGAAGAACGCGGTCTCGAAGGTCAACACGAAGACCCGGCTCAGTTCGAGCAGTCGTGCCTGCGCCATCAGTCGGGCCACGACGAGGTGGCCGATTCCGCGCCCGGCGTGTGCCGGATCGACGGCGACGGTGCGGACCTCGCCGAGGTCGTCCCACAGCACGTGCAGGGCGCCGCAGCCGACGACGGCGCCACCCTCGTCGTCGGGGAGCTGTGCTACCCAGAACTCCTGTACGGCCTCGTAGAGGGTGACGAGATTCTTCTCCAGCAGGATCTTGCCCGCGTACACGTCGATCAGTTCTTTGATGCGCGGCACATCCGATGTCCGGGCGGGCCGGATCACCGGTGCAGACAAATCGGAAGCGGGGGTCATGGGAGAACAGCGTAGCCTCTGCGGTGGCCGTGGGCGGGGCAGCTAGTCTGAGTCCGTGGAGACTCGCGAAGACGACTCGGCGGCGCGCCAGGATGCCCCTGCCGCCGTGCCCGCGCCACCGTCGGTGTGGAACCTCGCCAACGCGCTGACCGTCGTCCGACTGCTGCTGGTCCCGGTTTTCGTCGTCGTCCTGTTCGTCGACGATGGTGACTCCGCGCCGTGGCGGTGGGCGGCATTCGCCGTGTTCGTCATCGCGGCAGTCACCGATCAGCTCGACGGTCGGATCGCGCGGAAGTACGGGCTGGTCACCGACTTCGGCAAGATCGCCGACCCGATCGCTGACAAGGCGCTGATCGGCGCCGCGCTGATCGGCTTGTCGATCCTGGGGGGCCTGTCGTGGTGGGTCACCGCGATCATCATCGTGCGCGAGGTCGGCGTGACCCTCTTGCGGTTCTGGGTGCTGCGTCACGGCGTCATCCCGGCCAGTCGCGGCGGGAAGCTGAAGACATTGCTCCAGGCGGTGGCGATCGGGCTGTACCTGATCCCGCTGCCGGACCCGTGGCAGTGGGCCGCCCACATCGTGATGGCCGCTGCTGTGGTCGTCACGGTCGTCACCGGCGTCGAGTACGTCTACCAGGCTCTGGCACTGCGGCGCCGGGCGGCCGAGTAGATGACGGATCCGCTCGTCGCCGACTCGGCGGCACAGGCGCTCGTCGATGCGCTGCGCGAGGGTGGCCAGACCGTCGCCACTGCCGAATCCCTGACCGCCGGTCTGCTGTCCGCCACGATCGCCGGCGTGCCCGGTGCGAGCACGGTCCTGCGGGGCGGCGTCGTGGTCTACGCGACCGACCTGAAGTCGACGCTGGGAGGTGTCGACCCCGACGCCCTCGCCACCGACGGGCCGGTCGCGGCGCGGACGGCGCGGGCCCTGGCTCTGGCCGTCGCGCGGAATGCCGACGCCGATTGGGGTGTTTCACTGACAGGTGTCGCCGGTCCGGACCCGCAGGACGGGCATGCGCCGGGGACGGTGTTCTGCGGCATTGCCCGCCGACGGTCCCTGGCCGACGAAACCGTCGCGCAGGCCTGGCAGCTGAGCGGCACCCGATGGGAAATTCGACTAACCTCGGCGAGGCGGGCACTGCAGGAATTGTTGACGATGGTGCACGCGGACCGCGTGACGAAGGAGGCGTGATGGCAGAGCAAGGCGTGCTACTGCGGGAGGCGCTCGGCTCGGGTCTGCGTCAGGCCCGGACCGAGCAGCGCCGCACGCTCCGTGAGATCTCCACGGCCGCCAGGGTCTCCCTGGGCTACCTGTCGGAGGTCGAACGCGGGCAGAAAGAGGCGTCGAGTGAGCTCCTCGCCGCTATCTGCGATGCCCTCGACATCGAGCTCGCCGACCTGCTCATCGATGCGGGAACGGCCCTGCGCGGCGTGGCACCGGTTGTCGTGGCCGCCGCGCCGCGTGCACATTCCGACCGGCTCGCTGCCGCTTAGGCGCGCGGCACGTTAGATTTGAGTCATTCCCGCACGCGGACGACCGCGCGGCGCACCCCGAGACGAAAGAGTACGAAGAGATGGCCAACCCGTTCGTGAAGCTGTGGAACTACATGAAGGCTTGGGGCAACGCCACGATCGACGACAAGGCTGATCCCAAGATCCAGATCCAGCAGGCGATCGAGGATGCGCAGCGCCAGCACCAGGCGTTGTCGCAGCAGGCCGCCGCCGTGATCGGCAACCAGCGCCAGCTGGAGATGAAGCTCAACCGTCAGCTCGAGGATGTCGAGCGCCTGCAGTCCAACGTGCGCCAGGCCCTGACCCTCGCCGACCAGGCGACCGCCGCCGGCGACACTCCCAAGGCCACCGAATACACCAATGCCGCCGAGGCGTTCGCCGCCCAGCTGGTCACCGCCGAGCAGTCGGTGGAGGACCTCAAGACGCTGCACGACCAGTCGCTGCACTCGGCGGCTGAGGCCAAGACCGCGGTCGAGCGCAACGCGATGATGCTGCAGCAGAAGCTCGCCGAGCGCTCCAAGCTGCTCACGCAGCTGGAGCAGGCGAAGATGCAGGAGCAGGTCAGCGCCTCGCTGCAGCAGATGAGCGAGCTGAGCGTGCCCGGCAACACCCCGAGCCTCGACCAGGTCCGGGAGAAGATCGAGCAGCGCTACGCCAATGCGCTGGGCTCGGCCGAACTCGCACGCAACTCCGTTTCGGGCCGGATGGCCGAGGTGGAGGCGTCGAGCACCAAGCTCGCCGGCCATGCCCGCCTCGAGCAGATCCGGGCCAGCATGGGCGAGCTGCCCAAGGGCGAGTCGACGACCTCGCCGTCGTTGGAGAAGAAGAAGCCGCAGGCCGATCCCGCGCAGGACTGACCAGTCCGTGCGGGTGGCCCTCGTGGCCGGCGATGAAGCCGGCCACGCCTTTCCGGTGTTCGCCTTGGCAACCCGACTCGTCGACGCCGGTCACACGGCAACCGTCTTCACGGGGAAGCGGTGGTCCGACGCCGATCTGGGTTCGGTGGCGTTCGCGGAGCTCCCGGGACTGGCGGCTGTTGCCGACGACGATGACGGCGACGCCGGCGCCAAGCTGAGCACCCGCGCGGCGCGGATGGCCGTCTTGCTGGAACCCGAGCTGTCCGGCAGGTTTGACGCGGTAGTCGGCGACGTCATCACCCTGGCCGGTGCATGGGGCGCGGAGCTCGCCGGTATCCCGTGGTTCGAACTCTCCCCGCACCCGCTCTACGACCAGTCCCGCGGCCTACCGCCGATCGGCATGGGCCTGCCCGCCGGGAGCGGTGTGCTCGGCCGACTGCGCGACCGGGCGCTGCGCGCGATGAGCGCACGCGCCGTCTCC
>DLKD01000160.1 GCA_002477755.1 Gordonia sp. UBA7599 | reverse complement strand
GCCAGCCCGGCCGCATCCGCGCCTCGTCGCAGCGCGGCGTCGAAGACGGCAAGCGCGCCGGCGAACCCCATCGACGAGGTCCTCGCCACATCGACGGCGGTGCGTTCGAGCGAGGTGACGCAGTGTCCTCGCAGTTCCACGATGTCGCAGGGCGGCAGCATCGCGGTATGGCACCGCCGGAATTCGTCGTACACCCGCTCTGCCGTCGGCGGCACGGTCAGGTGGACCTCGCGCAAGTCGGGCCGCAACATCGGCAAGCCGTAGAGAACCGCGGCCGACTCGTGACTGAGCACCTCCTTCGGCGAGGTGGCGACGACACCGAGCATCAACCGGTGGCGCACGTCCGGCGGTTTCGTCCCGGCGCGCACATACAGCCCCGAGCTGATGCGCTGGAGTTCACCGGCCTCGACCGCGCGATAGAGAACTGCGGGGTGGATCCCCCGTGCCAGCACCGTGCTGCGGCGGATTGCCCCGTCTGCATCAATCGGAATCGTCGTCATATCCCTTAGACGCATCCGCCGCCCGAATGGTTGCATCACCCATGCCCGCTGAGTAGAACCACCGATCCCCGTGCGTCCGCATATCCGCAGGATGGAAGCCATGACTCTCTCCGTGTTTCCTTCCGCCGAACGTATCGCCACCGGTACCCCTGCCGGCCGCGACCGTGCCATCGACGTCGCCCGGATCATCAGCCTCGTGGTCGTCATGTTCGGCCACTGCGCCTTCGTCCTCGCAACGACCACCCCGTCGGGTCTGATGGTCGGCAACCTTCTCGCCGCGGCCCCGACGATCCAGCCGCTCACCTGGGTCCTGCAGATCATGCCGTTGTTCTTCCTCGCCGGAGCCGCGTCCGCCGCCTACGGACTCGATCGGGCGGCGTCCCACGACGACGATGATCGCCAGCCGTGGGGCGTGTGGTTGCTGACTCGTACGCAGCGCCTCGCGCGGCCGGTGTTCTGGTACCTGGGCGCCTGGACGCTCGTGCTCATCGCCACCCAGCTCTTCGCCGGCCCCACCGCGGCCAGTCGGCTCGGCGCTCAGGTCGTCGCGCTGCTCTGGTTCATCGGCGTCTACCTCGTCATCCTGGCCTTCGTACCGGCGCTGGTGCGCCTGACCTCCCGACGCACCTTCGGCCTGCTCGTCGTCGGCCTGCTAGCCGCCACCGCGGTGTGTGACGCCGCGCGCATTCACTTCGACTCGATGGCCTTCGGCCTACCGAACTTCCTGAACGTCTGGTTGATCCCCGCAGCCATCGGTGTGGCCTATGCCCGGCGCCTGATCACCCCCGCGGCCGCCTTGCTCATCGGTGCCGGCGCACTCGTGCTCAACGTGCTCCTCGTCGCCGTCGGCCCCTACGAGATGTCGCTGGTCGTCACCGGCGACGAGCGCCTGTCCAACGTCACTCCCCCGACACTGCTGCTCGGCTTGCACTGCGTGTGGATGAGCCTGCTGTTCGTCGCCCTGGCCCGTCGGATCGGCGAGTGGGCCCAGCGTCCGCGGGTGTGGCGGTGGGTCGCCATCGGCAACGGGGGTGCGATGACGCTGTACCTGTGGCACATCCCGGCGCTCGTCGCCGCGATCCTGATCTGCCACGCCGCCGGTCTCGACGCATACGACCCCGCCCAGCCGTTCTTCTGGCCGTTGCTGATGCTGCGCGCCGCCGTTTTCACCGTCGCCATGTCGGTCCTGTTCGTCGCACTCACCCCCGCCGAGCACCGCGCCCTGCCGTGGTGGGACGCGGCGATCATCGCGACGGGGGCCCGCTCGACGGCCATGGGCATCCTCGTCTGCACCGCCGGCGTCTCGATCCTGCTGATGGCCAAGCAGGGGCTGGGGACGACCACGGGGTGGTGGGCACTGGCCGGCTTCCTCGTCGCCCTGGGCGCCGCCCGGGCCCTGTCCGGCGCCAAGGCATCGTCCTCCGATAGCCTGGAGATGCAATTGGTCCCGACGATCCGCGAGTATGAGGAGCCCCTGGCCCGCGAGTCGTCTGCCGAGTCGCTGACGGTACCCGCACGGTAGGTGCACGCCGACGGCGACGAGAGGGAATCCGGTGTGAATCCGGAACTGACCCCGCAGCGGTAAACCGGAACGACCACTGTCAACGCACTGGGCATGCGCCTGGGAAGCGACAGTCAGTAGGAGTGGCGACTGCGCCACGTGCCGACAAGTCCGAAGACCTGCCAGTTGTACCGGGTACGCCGTACCCGGTGGCTCACCGCCTCGAGGATCTGGGCGCACGGGTCGACACCTGGCAGGTTTCTGCCCCGCGACGACGTCGCGGGGCCTTGTCACGTTGTTGTCCTCGGTGTCCGTCGGGCGGTGAACCCTTCCGCATCACACCAGGAGCAACACGAACAATGTCCTCGGACACCACTACGAAAGCACCCGATTTCACCGCCACGGTCTGCGGGACCGCACGCATCGGTGCGAACCGCGAATTGAAGCGGGCCGTCGAAAGCTACTGGAAGGGCCAGAGCGACCGCGCCACACTCGAGGCCGTCGCGGCATCCCTTCGCGGCGAGACGGCGCGGCAATTGCGCGACGCGGGTTTCGACTCGATCCCCGTCAACACCTTCAGCTACTACGACCAGATGCTCGACACGGCCATCTTGCTCGGAGCTCTGGCACCACGCTTCGCCTCGGTCGACGACGATCTCGACCGCTACTTCGCCGCCGCGCGCGGTACCGCCGAGCTGGCACCGCTGGAGATGACCAAGTGGTTCGACACCAATTACCACTACCTGGTTCCCGAGCTGTCGGCGCAGACCGACTACCGCCTCGACGCGTCGAAGGTGCTCGCCGAACTCGCTGAGGCGGCGAACCTCGGCGTCGACGCACGACCGGTGGTGATCGGCCCGATCACGTTCCTGGCGCTTGCAAAGTCCACCGACGACACCAGCCCCTTTGACCGGATCGACGAGGCCGTCGGCGTGTACGAACAGCTGCTCGGCGACCTCGCCACGGCGGGGGCCGAGTGGGTGCAGATCGATGAGCCGGTCCTGTGCACCGACATCGTCGACAACGCCGCCGGAATCTCCACCGCCGCCGAGGTTGCCGGGTCGGTCTACCGACGGCTCGCGGGTGCTGCTTCGCGCCCGGCGATCCTGGTCAACACCTACTTCGGCGACCCCGGTGCCGACGTGCTCGCCGCGCTGGCAGCCACCGAAGTCGAGGGCATCGGCATCGACCTGGTCTACGGCAGCGCCGACACAGTGGCCGCGGTGCCCGCATTGCAGTCCAAGCTCCTCGTCGCGGGTGTCGTGAACGGGCGCAACATCTGGCGCACCGACCTCGACGCCGCCCTTGCGACGCTGGGGACGTTGTTGGGCTCGGCACGCGCGGTGGCCGTCTCGACGTCGTGCTCGACGCTGCACGTGCCGTATTCGCTGGAGCCGGAAACCGAACTCGACGATGCTCTGCGCGGATGGCTCGCGTTTGCCGCGGAGAAGTTCACCGAGGTAGCCGTGCTGGCCACGGCACTGAACCGTGGGCGCGACGCCGTCGCCGATGCTTTCGAGGCGTCCGCGGCAGCACTGGCGACACGGGCGACCGATCCGCGGGTCCGGATTGCCGCTGTCCGCGAACGGCTTGCCGCCGTCACCGAAGACCAGTTGGTCCGTGGCGCGAGCATCGCCCGTCTGGCCGCCCAACAGGAGCGCCTGGGCCTGCCACTGCTACCGACGACGACGATCGGGTCCTACCCGCAGACTTCGGCGATCCGCACCGCGCGCGCTGCGCTGCGCACCGGCGAGATCGACACGGCCGAGTACACCCACCGGATGCAGGCCGAGGTCGATGCCGTCATCGCGCTGCAGGAGGAACTGGGCCTCGACGTCCTCGTCCACGGCGAGCCCGAGCGCAACGACATGGTGCAGTACTTCGCCGAGCAGCTCGACGGGTTCTTCGCCACCCAGAACGGGTGGGTGCAGTCCTACGGGACTCGCTGCGTGCGCCCTCCGATCCTCTTCGGCGACGTCGTGCGGCAGGCGCCGATGACCGTCGACTGGACCACCTACGCGCAATCGAAGACCGACAAGCCGGTCAAGGGCATGCTGACCGGTCCGGTCACCATCCTCGCCTGGTCGTTCGTCCGCGACGACCAGCCGGAGAAGGACTCGGCCAACCAGATCGCACTAGCGATCCGCGACGAAACGATCGACCTGGAGAAGGCCGGTACCGGCATCATCCAGGTCGACGAGCCCGCGTTGCGCGAACTGCTGCCGCTGCGCGACGTCGACAAGACGGAGTACCTGCGCTGGGCCGTCGACGCGTTCCGCTTGGCGACGGCGGGGGTGGCCGACACCACCCAGGTCCACACGCACCTGTGTTACTCGGAGTTCGGCGAGGTCATCGGTGCCATCGCCGAGCTGGATGCCGACGTCACGTCGATCGAGGCCGCCCGCTCGGCGATGGAGATACTCGACGACCTCAATGCGATCGGCTTCCGCAACGGAGTGGGACCCGGCGTCTACGACATTCACTCCCCGCGCGTCCCGTCGACCGACGAGATCACCGATTCGCTGAGGGCGGCACTCAAGGCAGTGCCGGCGGGCCGGTTGTGGGTGAACCCGGACTGCGGGCTGAAGACCCGCGGCAACGACGAGGTCGCCGCGTCGCTGCGCAACCTCGTCGACGCGGCGAAGGCGGTCCGGGCGGCCGTCGACGCTTAGCACAGACCCCACGGCCCTCCACGCAGCTCTGGCACTGCGTGGGGGGTCGTCGGCCGGTTGCGGCCGGCACCGTAGAATTGGTTGCAGCCCGAAACCATTCGGGTGATCTCCTTCGCCCGATGGGAAGTAGCCAGTGCCGCCGACGACCTCCAGCCGGACGGTCCACCCCACCGTGATCGTCGCGATCCTGTGCGCATCGGGCATCGCCGTATCCCTGATGCAGACGATGATCGTGCCGCTCATCTCGACGCTGCCGCAGATCCTGGCAACCAGCAACAGCAACGCCGCATGGGCGTTGACGGTGACGCTGCTCGTCGGTGCGATCACCACGCCGATCGGCGGCCGCCTGGGCGACATGTATGGCAAGAAGCTGGTCCTGCTGATCAGCGTCGGCGGCGTGGTCGTCGGGTCGGTGGTGTGTGCGCTCTCCGACGGCTTGGCACTCTTCCTCGTCGGCCGCGGATTGCAGGGCATCGGCGTCGCCACCATCTCGCTGGGCATCAGCATCATGCGCGACTGCGTCCCGCCTGAGCGCTTGGGCAAAGCGGTCGCGGCGATGAGCGCCTCCCTCGGCGTCGGCGGCGCCTTGGGCCTGCCGATCGCGGCGGTCATCGCCCAGGTCACCTGGCACGCCCTCTTCTGGGTCGCCGCCGGATTCGCCCTCGCCTGCTGGCTCGGGATCGCACTGATCGTCCCCAAAGCACCCGGCCACCGGTCGGCCGGCTTCGACTATCTCGGCGCCGTCGGGCTATCGGTCGCGCTCACCGCGCTGCTCCTGGCGCTATCCAAGGGCCCGACGTGGGGGTGGACGTCAGTCACCACACTCTCCTCGTTCGCCATCGCGGCCGTGGTGTTCGCGCTCTGGGGCGTCTACCAGTGGCACCGCGACCACCCGCTCGTCGACCTGCGGATCAACGCGACCCGAACGGTCGCGCTCACCAATGTCGCGTCGGTGGCGGCCGGATTCAGCATGTTCGCGATGACGCTCATCCCGGTCCAGATCCTGATGTCACCGACGGCCACGGGCACCGGCAACGGGCTGTCGATGACCACCGCCGGACTCCTACTGGCCCCCGGCGGCCTGGTGATGTTCGCCTGTTCCAACATTGGCGCTCGCATCACCGCCCGATTCGGTGCCCGCCACTCACTGGTGACCGGTGGCTGCGTCATGGCCGCCGGTTACATCATCCTCCTCGCCATGCTGGTGGCCGGCCGCCATATTGACCCGTGGCTGATGGTTGTCATCAGCTGCATCACGTCCGGGGCGATCGGCATCGCCTATGCCGCGATGCCTGCGTTGATCATGAGCGCGGTCCCGTTGCGCCAGACCGGCGAGGCGAACGGCGTCAACGCGCTCATGCGGGTGTTGGGCACGTCGGTGTCCTCGGCGGTCGTCGGCATGGTGCTTGCGCAGTACGTCACGACGCTGCACCTGCCGACCGGGCACGGAACGATCACCCAGGCCTTCCCCACCAGCACCGCCTACACGATCGCCGTGGTGATCTCCCTGGTCGCCTGCGCGGCCACCGTCGTCTCCGCCCTCGCCCTGCCGAAAACTGCGGCGACCGGCGAGATCGGCTAGACCGCCGAGGTCACCAGAAGCGCAGCAGGCACAGGCGGCCCAGGCTGACCGCGTCTTCGACGGTCACCTGCGTCGGCTTGGACCACCGGTTGTGGTAGCGGACGTACACATCGCGGAACCCCGAAGTCTTCGGCGTCCAGTTGACGACGGCGACACCCTTCGCATTCGGCTTGGCCCAGGCGATCAGCGTCGCATCCCCCGATCCGGGCTTGGCGCCGGCGGGCATGTCCCAGAAGTAGACGTACTTGCTGACCTTCTTCTTGGCTTTCGGGTCCTTCTTGTCCTTCGGATCCTTCGTCACCGGCTTGTCGACCTGCACCCGTCCGTCGGCGGGTTTGCCCGACGTGGTGGGTGCATTCGTCTTCGGCGTGCGCGGATCGACCACGACGCCGACCGGATACCGACAGCCCGTCCCGTAGACGGCGGTATCACCGCCGACGACCGGCTGCCCGATCGGCGTGGCCGCCGACGCCGACGGGGCGACGAAGACGGTCGCCGCGAGCGCAGCTGCGGCGACCCAGGCAGACAGGCCGGCGCGGGTACGTCGGGACGCGGGTGATGAAGCCATGACGGGAGTCCTTTGATCGCTCGGGTATCTCTCGTTGTCGACCATTCTTCCAGATCAGGGCCGAAACCCTCGGATCAGCCCAATTCGACGATGAGATCGCCGCCGTGGGCGTCGGCCTGCGAACCCAGCGGCAGGGCGGCCACGGTGCCAGCCCGGGGCGCGGTGATCGTCGATTCCATCTTCATCGCCTCGATGGTCCCGATCGGGTCGCCGGCGGCCACCTTGTCACCGACGCTGACCTTGATCGCGACGACCCCGTCGAACGGCGCACCGACGTGGCGCGGGTTCTGCGGATCGGCCTTCGCCGCGGCCTCCGCGACCTCTCCAGCCGCCTCATCGCGCACGACCACCGACCGCAGCTGGCCGTTCACGGTGACCATCAGCGTGCGCTCACCGTTCTCGTCGACGTCGCTGACCGCGGCCAGGCCGATGGTCCGTTCGACACCGGGCTCGAGCTCGACGTGTTCCTCGACCCCGGCGCGCAAGCCGTACAGGAACGCATTGGCCGACAGCCGCGAAGTGTCGCCGTACTTCTCCCGATGGGCCGCCAGACCCGCGGTGGGACCCGGGAACAGCAGGCGGTTCAGCGCCTCCCGCCGGACGTGCCCCGATTGGCCCAGGGCAGCCTTGTCGTCGTCGCTCACCGGTTCTTCCGGCGGCGCCTCCCCGCGGCCGGCGAGCACGCGGCTGCGCAACGGCTCGACCCAGCCACCGGCCGGCTCACCCAATTCGCCGCGGAAGAAGCCGATCACCGACTCGGGGATGTCGTATGCCTCGGGACGGGAGGCGAACTCGTCGGCGGTGACGCCCTTGGCGACGAGGGTCAACGCCAGGTCGCCGACGACCTTCGACGAGGGGGTCACCTTGACCAGCCGCCCGAGCATGCGGTCCGCGCCCGCGTAAGCGTCCTCGATCAGCTCGAACCGGTCGGCCAAGCCGAGCGCCGCAGCCTGTTGGTAGAGGTTGGAGAGCTGCCCGCCGGGAATCTCATGTTGGTAGACACGGCCGGTCGGCGGGTGCTGCCCGACGTCGAACGGTGCGTACACCTTACGCAGCGCCTCCCAGTACGGCTCGAGCGCGAGCACGCCGTCGAGGTCGAGCCCGGTGGCGCGATCAGTCCCGTCGAAGGCGGCGACGATCGCCGACAGCGACGGCTGACTCGTCGACCCGGACAGCGGGGCACTCGCACCGTCAATAGCGTCCGCCCCGGCTTGGACCGCGGCCAGGTAGGTGGCTAGCTGCCCGCCCGCGGTGTCGTGGGTGTGCACGTGGACCGGCAGGTCGAAGTTCTTGCGGAGCGCGGTGACCAGCGTCGCCGCGGCCGGCGGGCGCAGCAACCCGGCCATGTCCTTGATCGCCAAGATGTGCGCACCGGCGTCGACGATCTGCTCGGCCAGCCGCAGGTAGTAGTCGAGGGTGTACAGGTCCTCGCCCGGGTTGGCTAGGTCACCGGTGTAGCAGAGGGCGACCTCGGCGACGGTCGTCCCCTCCTCCCGCACCGCGTCGATCGCCGGACGCATGGCATCGACGCTGTTGAGGGCGTCGAAGATGCGGAAGATGTCGATTCCGGTCTGAGCCGCCTCTTCCACGAACGAGGTGGTGACGATGGTCGGGTACGGCGTGTAGCCGACCGTGTTCGCGCCGCGCAGCAGCATCTGCAGGCAGATGGTGGGCATGGCTGCGCGCAGCTGCTCGAGCCGATCCCAGGGGTCCTCTTTGCAGAACCGCAGGGCGGTGTCGTAGGTCGCGCCGCCCCAGCACTCGACCGAGAACAGTTCCGGCGTGAGTGAGGCGATGTACGGCGCTACGCGGACCAGCCCACTGCTGCGAAGCCTCGTTGCCAACAGCGACTGGTGGGCATCGCGGAACGTCGTGTCCGTGACCGCCACCGCATCCTGGTTGCGCAGCACGCTGGCGAATCCGGTGGGGCCCAGGTCGCGCAGCCGGTCACGACTGCCCGTCTCCGGAGCAGACAATTCGAGCCCCACCAGCTTCTCCCGCGGCCGGATGACCGTCGCCGGGCGTTCGTACTCCCGGTTGATCGTGACATCGGCGAGAAACTCCAGCAGGCGCGCCCATCGGGCGTCGGAGAGGCGGTTGACAAGCAGTTCCGGGTGCTCGGCGATGAAACCGGTCGTCACCGCTCCGGCCGCGAACTCCTCGTCGGACAGCAATGAGAGGAGAAACTCGATGTTGGTGGACACTCCCCCGATGCGGAACTCGCGCAGTGCCCGCCGGGCCCGAGTCAGTGCCGCGCCGCGGGTCTTGCCGCGGCACGTGACCTTGACGAGCATCGAGTCGAAATACCCGGTGATCTCCGCCCCCAGGTAGGTCCCGCCGTCGATGCGCACACCCGCGCCGCCGGGCGACCGGTAGGTGGTGATGGTGCCGGTATCGGGACGGAACTCGTTTGCCGGGTCTTCGGTGGTGACGCGGCACTGGACGGCGAACCCGTGCAGCTCGATCTGGTCCTGGGTGATGCCCAGTTCGGGCAGCGTCGCACCGGCGGCAACCTGGAGCTGTGCGGCCACCAGGTCGATGTCGGTGACCTCCTCGGTGACCGTGTGCTCCACCTGGATCCGCGGGTTCATCTCGATGAACACGTAGTGGCCGTCGGGCGCGAGGAGGAACTCGACCGTGCCGGCTCCCTGGTAGCCGATCGCGCGCGCGAACGCGACCGCGTCGGCGCACATCGCATCGCGTACCGCCGGGTCGAGATCGGGCGCTGGTGCCTGCTCAACGACCTTCTGGTGGCGCCGCTGCACACTGCAGTCGCGCTCGTAGAGGTGCACGACGTTACCGGCGCTGTCACCGAGCACCTGCACCTCGATGTGGCGCGGCGAAGTCACCGCCTGCTCGATGAACACCGTACCGTCGCCGAATGCCGACGCCGCCTCCCGCGACGCCGCGGCCAGCGCATCGCGCAGGTGCGCCGGATCGTCGACGAGGCGCATGCCGCGCCCGCCGCCGCCGGCGACCGCCTTGACGAACAGCGGGAACCGCATCTGCCCGCCCTCCTCGGCAAGCGCGTCGAGGTCCGAACTCGGGTCGGTGGAGTCCAGAACCGGGACCCCGGCCTTACGTGCGGTGGCGATGGCGGTCGCCTTGTTGCCCGTCCAATCCAGCACCTCGGCGGGCGGGCCGACGAAGGTCAGGCCGGCCCGCTCGCACGCCCGCGCCAGACCGGCGTTCTCCGCGAGGAACCCGTAGCCGGGGTACACCGCGTCGGCGCCGCATTCGCGGGCGACGTCGATGATTCCGTCGACGTCGAGGTAGGCGCGGACCGGATGTCCGGGCTCCCCGATCTGGTAGGACTCGTCAGCGGCGTTGCGGTGCAGCGAGTTGCGGTCTTCGTAGGGGTAGACCGAGACGGTCTGCAACCCCAGTTCCCGACAGGCACGGATGGCGCGCACGGCGATCTCGGAACGGTTGGCGATCAGGACTTTGTGCACGTGGGCTGACTCCCTCATTGCGCTAATTGCGGACTGTCTTATTCTGGCCCGCTCGCTGCGCTCCCGGCGCCGACGGCGCGTTGGGGCTGGCCGTCGTAAGCACTCAGCGGACGGATCAACGCGTTGTCTGCGGTCTGCTCGATGATATGCGCCGTCCAACCGGTGGTCCGCGCCATCACGAAGATCGGCGTGAACGACCCGATGTCGAAGCCCATCAGGTGGTACGCCGGGCCGGTCGGGAAGTCGAGGTTCGGCTTGATGCCGGTGCGTTCGTCCATCAGCCCGGCGAGTTCGGTGTAGATGTCGAGCCATTTGTGCTCGCCGAGGTGCTCGGAGACACGGACCAACGCGTCATACATCGTCGGCACCCGCGAATCACCGTTCTTGTAGACCCGGTGGCCGAAGCCCATGATCTTCTCCTTGCGCTCCCGCTTGCCGTCGAGCCATTCGGTGACCCGCGCCGGGCGGTCGATGTCGATCATGTCGTGCATCACGGCCTCGTTCGCACCGCCGTGCAGCGACCCCTTCAAGGCACCAATCGCAGCGGTGACCGCGCTGTAGATGTCCGAGGTCGTCGAGGTGACCACACGCGCGGCAAAGGTCGAAGCGTTGAAGCTGTGCTCGGCGTACAGGATCAACGACTGCTCGAAAGCCTCGACGATCACCGGGTCGGGCACCTCGCCGAAGCACATGTAGAGGAAGTTCTCGGCGTAGCCATACCCGTGATGAGGGGCGATCGGCTCCAGTCCGCGGCGCCGGCGCATGTCGCGGGCGACGATGGTCGGCAGCACCGCGAACATCCGCTGTGCCTTCTCCAGATTGGACGCCGGTGTCGCCAGGTCCTCGTCGGGATCCTGGGTGCCGAGAAAGCTGATCATCGTCCGGCAGGTGTCCATGGGGTGGCAGTTGTCGGGGATACGAGTCAGAACCGCCGACGCCGACCGGTCGAGTCGGCGGTTGGCCCGCTCCCGCTGCGTGAACTGCTGGAGTTGCACCGGCGTGGGCAATTCACCGTGCCAGAGCAGGTATGCCACTTCTTCGAAGCTGCAGTGCGCGGCGAGGTCCTGGACCGCGTAGCCGCGGTAGGTCAGCGAGTTGGTCTCCGGGACGACCTTGGAGATCGCGGTCGTGTCGACGATGACGCCGGTCAGTCCCTTGCGGATCTGCGGTGCTTGCGCAGTGGTCATGACTCACGCTCCTGGAATCGTGAAGTTGAAAGTGGCCGTGTCGAAGTCGTTGTACTCGGCGTAGCGCAGCAGCTCGTAGAGTCGCGAACGGTGCTGCATACCGTCGAGGAGGCCGGTCTGGGTGCCCTCGGCGGAGATCTCGCGTAGCCCGGCTTCCACCGCACCCATGGCGATGCGCAGCGTGGTCACCGGATAGATGACGGCGTTGTAACCGAGGTCCCTCAACTGCGCGGCGGTGAGCAGCTCGGATTTGCCGAACTCGGTCATGTTGGCCAGCAGCGGGATGTCGACGGCAGCACGGAACTTCTCGAACTCGTCGGCGTCGGCGAGTGCCTCGGTGAAGATCAGGTCGGCACCGGCGTCGACGTAGGCCTTCGCCCGGTCGATCGCGGCGTCGAGGCCCTCAATCGCACGCGCGTCGGTGCGGGCGCAGATGACGAAGTTCTCGTCGCGGCGGCCGCTGACCGCCGCCCGGAGGCGCTTGACCATTTCGACAGTCTCGACCACGGCCTTACCGTCGAGGTGGCCGCACCGCTTCGGGTTGACCTGGTCCTCCAGGTGACAGCCGGACAGACCCGCGTCCTCGAGCGCCGCGACGGTGCGCGCGGCGCTCATCGGCTCGCCGAAACCCGTGTCGGCGTCGATGAGCGACGGGAGGTTGGTCGCCCGGGCGATCTGGCCGCCGCGTGCGGCGACCTCGGTCAACGTGGTCAGCCCGATGTCGGGCAGGCCCAGGTCGGCCGAGAGCACGGCACCCGAGACGTAGACGCCCTCGAAACCGATGTCCTCGATGAGCTTGGAGCACAGTGGGGAGAAGGAACCCGGCCAGCGCTGCAGGACACCGGAGTCCAACCCGGCGCGCAGCGCCTTGCGCTTGTCGGTGTCGGTGACGGCGGAGGAGAAGAGGTCCATCAGAAGATCCCCTCGCCGATCTGGGGTGCGGTGGCCAGCACCGACCGCTCGACGACGACGTTGAGTGCGCTGCACCCACCGGCGGCGATATCGGCCAGACTCGAGGCGGCGTCGAGGAACCGCTGCTGCTCCGCGGGGTCGACGACCCCGTCGGCGAGAGTGGTGAACTTCTCCTCGTACTGCTTGCGGGCGAATGGGCGAGCACCGAGCGGGTGGGCGTCGGCGACGGCGAGCTCGTCGGTGATGACCGTGCCGTCCTTCATAGTGATGACCGCGCGGGCACCGAAGGCCTTCTCGTCGGGGTCCTCGCTGTGGTAGCGGCGCGTCCACTCCGGATCCTCCACCGTGGAGATCTTGCGCCAGAGTTCGACGGTGTCGGGGCGGCGCGCGCGCTCGGGTGCATAGGACCTCACGTGGTCCCACGTCCCGTCCTGCAGGGCGACGGCGAAGATGTACATCACCGAGTGGTCCAGGGTCTCGCGGCTGGCCGTCGGGTCGAACTTCTGCGGGTCGCCAGACCCGGTGCCGATAACGACGTGGGTGTGGTTGGAGGTGTGCAAGACGATCGACTCGACGTCGTCGGTGCTGCCGACGCGCTCGCGCATCCGGCGGGCGAGGTCGATCGGTGCCTGGCTCTGGTACTCCGCAGAATGCTCCTTGGTGTAGCTGTCGAGGATGGCCCGCTTGGCCTCACCGGGCGCAGGCAGCCCGACGGTGTATTCGGCATCGGGACCGTCGAGCAGCCAAGCGATGACGCCGTCCTCGCCCTCCCAGATCGGCGACGGTG